>JBJOIF010000234.1:0-3744 GCA_046047335.1 Planctomycetota bacterium
CTCGCCGCGCGCGGCGTGCCCGCGGAGCGGATGGCCAACGACGTGTTCTGGCCGGTGCACGAGATGCTGGTGAAGTTCAACAAGCACGCCCAGATCTCGCGCCTCTCCTACAACTACGCCACGCGCATCCTGCGCCAGCTTGCCGACGTAGGTGCGCGTGAATACACGCGGGTCCCGAGCGGCGCCGGCACGGTGCTCCTGCTGTGTGGCCCGACCGAAGGCGAGGAGCTGGGCGCACAGTTGGCCGTGGACCTGCTCGAGGCGGCCGGCTTCGACGTCCGCTTCGGCGGTGCGGGCGTGGCCAACGACGAAGTGCTGGCTGAACTCGGCGAAGTGCGGCCCACCGCCTTGGTGCTGTGGGCGTCGGCCGCCTCGGATGCGCCGGCGATCCGCGGCCTCATCGACACCATCCGCTCGATCGGCGGTCACCCGAACCTGCGGGTGGTCTGCGGGGGCGGCGTGTTCAACCGTGCCTCGGGCCTGGCGGAGGAGATTGGGGCGGACGCCTCGGCGACCACCCCGGCGGCCCTGGTGGCGACCCTGACCTCCGACGAGGCTGCCTTCGTCGCCGGGACGGGTCCCGTCCGTGTCGCGGCGCCCGCCCGGGCGCGAAGGGTGGCGTGACGGCCCGGAATCGAGCCATGGGTGCCGTTACCCCCGGAGGGGGCAGGGCACCCGTGCACCGCACCCGCCCGCCGGCCACGACGGACCGGCGGGCGGGTTGTTTGTCGGCGGACCGCAACCCCGCCGACCGAGCCCGGTACCATTCGAGGATGCTCTCGAAGGCTGAGGAAGACCGCCTGATCCGCCGCGCCCAGCGCGGCGACGGCGAGGCCATCGAGGCATTGATCCGGGCGCATCAGTCGGCCCTCTACGGATATCTGCTCAGGCTGTGCCACCGGCCCGAGGTAGCAGAGGACATCGCCCAGGAGGCCTTGGTGCGCGTGCTTCGGCACCTTGATCGATTCGACCCCCGCTTCCGGTTTTCGACGTGGCTGTTCACCATCGCGCGGCGATTGTGGGTGAACCACTCGCAGAAGGCGTGCGCGACGGCGGACAGCGAGTCCGCGGAGTCGTGGATCGATGCGGAGCCCCGGCCCGAGGAACTGCTGGTGGCGGTGGAGCGGAAGGCGCGCCTTCGACGAGTGCTCGACGTGGCCGTCTCCTGCCTGAGCCCAATCCAGCAGGAGATCGTCACGCTGTTCCATCATCACGCGTGGACCATCGAGGCCCTCAGCAGCCATCTGTCGATTCCCGAGGGCACCATCAAGAGCCACTTGCACCGCGCGCGCAAGCAGATGCGCCAGGTGATTGCCGATGACGCCCAGTTGGCACGGGATGCCGAGGAGGCCCTTCGATGAGCGCTTCTGGATCAGGTCCGGACATGACCGAAGCCGTGATGGCACGCTTGGGCTACCGCGCAGCGTCCTCGCGGGATGCCCGCCGTCCGCTGCGCCGGGCACGAGCGGCGCTGCCGGGGATCGCGGTGCTCGCACTGCTGGCGATGGGCGCGTGGTGGTTCGGTGGTCGGGAGGTTGCCTCGGGGGCTCCGGCTGCGCCCGACGTTGCCCGTGGCGCGGTGCTGCTGGGCGCCGATCGCTTGGACGCGGTCTGGCGCGGCTTGCCTCGCGTGCGTCCCGATGCGTCGTCGCCGGCGGCCGTCCAAGTGGCGGAAGAGGGTGCGTCCCCGGCAGTGCCCGTCGGGACGAGTGGCGCGACCGCGCCCGTTCGCCGCACCTACTGAACCAGCGTGGACCAAGTCGACGCGATGGTGTCTCAGACCCTGCGGCGCGTGGTCGTTGCGTTCGCGCTGGCCACCTCGGCGGCCACGGTTGGTCGCGGTTCCGCCGTGGCGCTCCCCCCAGGCGACGAGGCGTTCGGGGCATTCGGCGTGCTGCCGACGGACATCGGTTTCGTGGTGCGGATGCGCGATGGCCGCGGCGTGCGCAATGCCCACCCCGAACTGGCGCGCGTGGAACTGGCCCTTTCGGAGACCTTTGGCTCGCGGGTGCTGGCCACCAACTGGGACGCGTTGGTGGCCGATGCGGGCCTTGATGGGCGTGAACTGGCCGATCGCCTCCTTGGGTCCGACGTGATCTACGCGGAGCGGCCCGGGCCACAGGGCATCGAGTGGGTGCTGACGCTCCGGATGGACGATGCGACCCGCGCACTCCTGGTGGAACGCTTGAAACCCGCCGGTGCGTCCGGTGGTCGTGCGGCGTTCCCGGCACACGGCGTGGTGGCCGCGTGGCGGCAGCCGTACCTGATCGTTGGCCCGATCCAGCGCATGCGCCTCGCCGAGGAAACGCTCGCGTTCTTCGACGCGCCGGATCGGCGCGGTACGTTGGCGGAGCGTCCGGGCGCGGCGATCCCCTCTTCTGGACCGGCAGCCCTGGAAGTGGCGTGGGCTGGGCGCGAGGCCGACGGCCCACTCGGGGCGTGCCAAGTCACGTTCCGGCCGGGTGGCGTGGCGGTGTCGTTTCGTCACCCCGGTGCAACGTGGCCGTGGCGGGCGTCGGCGGGTCCAGCTCCGGATCATGGACTGCTTGAGGCGCTGGCCGAAGGCGCCATCGCCGCGGCGGTCGGGAATCGGTGGTGCGGTCCGTTGGATCCTGCGTCGCCGTGGGATGCGGTGCTTGGGGCAGGGGATCTGGACGGGGCCATGCGGGGCAACCTCGGTGCCCGTTGGGCGGTCCGCATGCAGGCCGAGGCGCGCGCGGGTGAGCCCGTGGTGCCCGCACCGGCCATCGCCCTGGAAGTTCGCGACCTTCCACTTGCCGAGCGACAGTGGTCAGCGTGGGCCCAGCGTGCGGCGCGCGCCTTGGCGGGGCGTGCATCGATGCCGGTTCCGGCGGTCGAGGTGGATCGCGACGGCGACGGGGCGCCCGTGCGCGTGATCCCTCTGGAAGCGATCGCCGAACGCGCGTTTGATGGCCATCCGTTCGCACGCGGTGCCGCCTTGGCCTGGGCCGGCACCGCGGCGCACGGGCGGCGGTGGATGGTGCTGGCGACATCCGCCCGGGCGTGCCGCGACCTGCGGCGCGCGCTGGAGGCGCCGATGGGGTCCGCCGGTGCCGGTCCGGCCGCGGCGCACGAGGAGGGGACCTGCGACGGCCAGGCACTGGCGGCGATGCTCGGCACGTGGGCATCCCACGCCGTGGGGTTCGCCCCCGATGGCCCGCGCGATTTCGCCGAGGGAACCACGCTCGCGGCCCGCATCGCCGAGGGCGTGCGCTCGATCCGTTGGCGACTGCGCGCGCAGTCGCCGGGAACGGCGGTGGGCCTGGAAGGGACCGTCGACGTCGAGCTGCTGCCATGACGGCGTTCGATCGTGCATCGCTCCTGCTGGCGGCACGCCGTCACCCGCTTGCACACGCGACGGCCGCCGGGCTGGATCGGGCCCGCGTGCCGGACGGCGCATCGGTGGCCGTGGCGGTGAGTGGGGGTGCGGACTCGATGGCTGCGCTTGCGCTCCTGGCGGGGCTCGCCGAGCGCGGCCGGGTACGAGTGGCCGCCGTACTCCACATCGATCACGGGTTGCGCGAGGGATCCGCGCTCGATGCGGCGCTGGTGGAGGACGTGGCGCGTGGGCTGGCCCTGGACGCAGACGTGCGGCGGCTGGCGCTCGCCCCCGGCTCCGGGGTCGCGGCACGCGCCCGCGACGGGCGCTACTTGGCCTTGGCCGAGATGGCGTCGGCGCGCGGCGTGGCCACGGTGATCACCGCCCACCATGCCGATGATCAA
>JBJOIF010000235.1:0-7034 GCA_046047335.1 Planctomycetota bacterium
TCTGGAGCCGGGGGGATGCGGTGGCTGCGGTGGTCATGGACGGGCTCACTTCGCGTTCTTGGCCTTGCGGGCCGGGGAGATCGTCCCCAGTTCCTTGCCACCGCGGGCGGCGACGCGCACCTTGGACCCGTCCGGCTTCACGACGAAGCGGACGCGGGTGGGCTTGCCATCGACGACGGGGCTGACCTTGGACATGTGGATGGGCAGCTCTGCCTTTACCACGGCACCCTTCGGGCGCTGCTGGTTGGGCTTGAGGTGCTTGGTGCGGAGGTTGATTCCCTTCACCACGCAGGTGGAGGTGGCCGGGTCGACGGAGACGACCTCGCCGGTCTTGCCCTTGTCGGCGCCGGACCGGACGAAGACGATGTCACCCTTGCGGACGTGGGCTGGCATCAGATGACCTCCGTGGCGAGGGACACGATCTTCATGAAGTTCTTCTCGCGCAGCTCGCGGGCGACGGCACCGAAGATGCGCGTGCCCTTCGGGTTGCCTTCCTTGTCGACGAGCACGCACGCGTTCGAGTCGAAGCGGACGTAGCTGCCGTCGGTACGGCGCGTCGGCGCCTTGACGCGCACGATCACGGCCTCGGCCTTGTCGCCGGCCTTGACCTGCCCGTTGGGGAGCGCTTCCTTGATCGCGCACATGACGCGGTCTCCGACGCCCATGGTGACGCGGGTGAACCGGCCGCGGGCGGTCGAAACGCCCATGATGCCGATCACCATCGCCACCTTGGCGCCGCTGTTGTCGGCCACTTCGAGCCTGGATTCCTTCTGGATCATCTGCTTGCCTTGCCCTTGTTGCGGTGCGGGGCTGAACTCACTTGCTCTTGCTGGAACGGCCGGCGTCGGACTCGAAGACGGGGTCGATGCGGCCGGCGGCCTTCTCGACCACGCGCACGACGGTCCAGCGCTTGGTCCGCGAGATCGGACGGCACTCCGCGATCTCCACGCGGTCACCCACGCCGGTCTCGTTGTTCGCGTCGTGGACCTGGAGCACGGTGCGCTTGCGCACGTACTTGCCGTACTTGGGGTGCTTCGAGACGTACTGGATGGTGACCTTGCGCGTCTTGTCGCGCGAGGCCGTCTCCACGACGCCGACCCGGTGCGGGGCGTTCTCGGTGACGGTGATGGCTGCCTTGCTCACGTGGATGCCTTCTTGCTGCGGGCGCTTCGCTCGGTGAGGACGCGGGCGAGGTCCTTGCGGTGCTTCCTGAACTGGGAGTTGTCCTTGACCTTCTCGGTGACGGTCTGCGCGCGGAGCTCGAAGAGCTTCTTGCGCAGGCGTGCCGCCTCGGCGGCGATCTCGTCGTCACGGAGCTTCTTGACTTCAGCTGCCTTCATCTCTGGCTGCCTTTCGGGGGGTCGGGGTCAGACGGCGAGCCGGCGGCCGACGAATCGGCAGCGGACCGGCATCTTGTTGGCGATGCGGGCAAAGGCCTGCTTGGCGAGATCCTCGGGCACGCCCGCGATCTCGAAGAGCATGGTGCCGGGCTTGATCCGGGCGGCCCAGAAGTCGACGTCCGCCTTGCCGGTGCCCATTCGGGTCTCCAGCGGCTTCTTGGAGATCGGCTTGTCGGGGAAGACGCGGATGAAGACCTTGCCTTGGCGGCGCAGGAAGTGCTGGGCGGCGATGCGGCCGGCCTCGAGCTGGCGGCCGGACATCCAGCACGTCTCCAGGCTCTGCAGGCCGTAATCGCCGTACGCGACGTAGTTGCCGCGGGTGGCGTTGCCCTTCATCTTGCCCCGCTGCTGCTTGCGGAACTTCACGCGCTTGGGAATCATGTTCGACATGGGGGTTCCTCAGGTGCTGCTGCGGGTCAACGGCGTCCGCGGGCGCGGGCACGGCCGCCGGCGGCGTTGGTGGTGGTGTCGTCCTCGGCCTGTTCGAAAAGGCCCTTGTAGACCCAGACCTTGATGCCGATGACGCCGTAGGTGGTCTCGGTGTGCGCCACCGCGTAGTCGATGTTCGCCTGCAGCGTGGTCAGGGGGATCGAACCCAGGCGCGTGTCGAACGCTCGGGCGATCTCGGCGCCGCCCAGGCGGCCCGACATCAGGATGCGGATGCCCTTGGCGCCGTTCTGCATGGCGGCCTCGGCGCGCTGCTTGACGACGCGGCGGTAGTTGGCGCGCTTCTTGAGCTGCTCACCCATCGACTCGGCGATGAGCCGGGCGACGATCTCGGGGTTCTTGATCTCGATGATCTTGATGGCGACCTTGCGGCCGGTGAGGGCCTCGAGGTCCTTGGTCAGGCGCTCGATCTCGGCGCCCTTCAGGCCCACGACCTGCCCGGGGCGGGCGGTCTTGATGATCACCGAGAGCTCCTCGCGGGTGCGCTCGATGTAGACGTCGGAGACGGCCGCGTACGGCGGGGTCTGGTTGAGCCGCTTGTCGATGAACTTGCGGATCTTGTAGTCCTCGACCAAGAGCTCGCCGTAGAGCGCCTTGGGGGCGAACCAGCGGCTCTTGTGCGTCTCGGTGACGCCGACGCGGAATCCGAACGGGTTGGTCTTCTGTCCCATGGTGGTGTTCCTCGGTTCCTGGCGTCAGCGGATGTCCACGGAGACGTGGATGTGGCTCGTGCGCTTCATGATGGGGTGCGAACGACCGCGATCCTTCGGCTGGAAGCGCTTGATGGTCGGGCCCTCGTCGACGCGGCTCTCGCTCACGACCAGGCGGCCGACGTCCACGTTGGCCTCCTCGGCGTTGGCGACGGCGCTGCGGAGGACGCTCTTGATGAACCATGCGCCGCGGCGGGGGCTGAACTCGAGGGTCGCCAAGGCGTCCTCGATGCGCTTGCCGCGGATCATGTCGGCGACCAGCCGGGCCTTGCGCGGGGCGATCCGGGCGAAGCGGTGGCTGGCGGTGTACTTGCGGGTGTCGGTGGCCATGGGTCGCTCCTAAGCGGGCTCGCCGTCAGGCGATGCCTTCCTTCTTGTTGGTGTGGCCCTTGAAGGTGCGCGAGATCGAGAACTCGCCGAGCTTGTGCCCGACCATTTCCTCGGTGATGAACACCTCGATGAAGTTGCGGCCGTTGTGCACGGCGAACGTCAGGCCGACGAACTCCGGCACCACCGTGCAGGAGCGGCGCCAGGTCTTGATGGGCGCGCGCTTCGCGGTGCCCTGCTGCTGCGCCTCGGCGCGACGGAACAGCTTCTCGTCGACGACCGGGCCCTTCTTGAGTGAACGCGACATGTGGTCTTCTCCGGGTGGTCAGGGTCAGAGCTTGAGCTGGCCGTAACGGCGGCTCTTGCGGCGACGGATGATGAGGTTGTCGGTGGACAGCCCGAAGCGGCGGGTGCGACCGCCCTTGGACTGCGTGCCGCTGGCGTTGGACGGCTCCTGGCCGCCCTTCGAGCGGCCTTCGCCGCCGCCGTGCGGGTGCTGGTGGTGACTCATGGCGACGCCGCGGGTGCGCGGACGGCGTCCGAGCCAGCGGGCGCGCCCGGCCTTGCCCAAGATGACGTTCGCGTGGTCGGGGTTGCCGACGCTGCCGACGGTGGCGCGGCAGTCGAGGAGCACCTGGCGGATTTCGCCCGAGGGCATCACCAGGGTCGCGAAGCGGCCTTCCTTGTTGGTCAGGCGCGCGCCGATTCCGGCCGAGCGCACCATGACGCCGCCGCGACCGGGCACGTTCTCCACGTTGTGGACCTCGAGACCGGTCGGGATGTGGCGCAGCGGCATGCAGTTGCCGGCGCGCGGGTCGACCTGGGACGCCGAGCTGATCACCACGTCGCCGGCGGTCACGCCGCGCGGGGCGAGGATGTACCGCAGCGTGCCGTCCTCGTACTTCAGCAGCGCGATGTGGCAGGTGCGATTGGGGTCGTACTCGATGCCCACGACCGTCGCCTTCATGTCATCCTTACGGCGCTTGAAGTCGATCAGGCGGTAGCGGCGCTTGTGGCCGCCGCCCTGCTGGATCACGGTGAGCTTGCCCTGGCAGTTGCGGCCGCCGGTCTTGTGCAGCGGGCGAAGCAGGCTCTTCTCGGGCGACTTCTTCGTCACCTCGGCGTGCATGTTCACCGAGGCGTTGCGCCGGGCGTTCGTGATGGGCTTGTAGACGCGGACTGGCATGGTTCGATTCCTCGGCGGTTCAGAACAGCTCGATCTTCTGGCCTTCGGCAACGCGCACCATGGCGCGCTTCCAGGTCTTGCCCTCGACGCGGCCATACTTGTAGGCCCGGGCCCGCTCCTGGCGGACCTGCGTGCGCACGTCAACGACCTTGACGCCGTAGAGCGACTCGACCGCGTTCTTCACGTCGGTCTTGGTGGCGCGACGATCCACCTTGAACGCGTACTGGTTGTGCTCGCCGGCGGCGGTCACCTTCTCGGTGACGATCGGCATCTTGATGACGTCGGTGGGTTCCATCACTCGGCCTTGTTGTCGGAGGCGGGGAAGCACGACCCATCGAGGAACGACGCGAGCGACGCGCGGTCCACGACCAGGTAGCGGTGGTTGAGAAGATCGAACGCGTTCAGCTGCTCGATGCGGCGCACGTCGACGCCGTCGATGTTGCGGGCACTGAGCATGGCGTTGCGGTTGGTCGGGGCCACGGCGACCAGGCAGGTGCGGTCCACGCCGACCTTACCCAGCATGCCGGCGAATGCCTTGGTGCTCGGCTCACCGAAGCTGAGCTGATCGATGCACTTGACCTCGTTGTCGACGAGCTTGGCGAGCAGCGCGTTGCGGTTCGCCAGCCGGCGCATCTTCTTGGTGAGCGTCGTCCGGAAGGCTTCACGCGTGCGGTCCTTCGCGAAGGTCACGCCGCCGCCCTTCCGGTTCGGCACGCGGCTCGCACCGACGCGGGCGTTGCCGGTGCCCTTCTGCTTGTAGAGCTTGCGGGTCGAGCCCTCGACCGAGCCGCGGCTCTTGGTCCGGGCCGAGCCCTGGCGCTGGTTGCCGTGGGTGACGACGTAGGCCTGCTTCAGGAGCGCGTGGCGGATCTCGCCACCGAGGACGGCCTCATCGATCTTGAGGACGTCGACCTGCTTGCCTTCCGAGTTGAGGATCGGGAGTTCAATCATCGTTCTGACCTTCGCGGGTGTCCCGCATCTGCCTCCTCCTCCCGGCGCCTGTTGCTTGCGGCGGCGGGAAGGATTCGACTCAGGTTCCTTGGTCCGACGGCGGGCTCCTGCCCGTCGTCGGCGTCGTCACGTTGTCTCGACCGTGCGGTTCCGCGCCCTCATGGCGGCGGCCTTCACGGTCCCGGGTTGGCGCGCCTCAGGCGCCAGCCTGGATTCTTGCCTTGCGCTTGTAGAGCCGCGAGGGGCTCTTGATGAGGAGGAGCCCGTCATTGGCGCCGGGGACGGCGCCCTTGACGAGCAGGATGTTGTTGTCGGTGTCGAGCTTCACCACGTCGAGCGAACGCACGGTGACGCGCTCGTCACCCATGCGGCCCGCCATGCGCTTGCCCTTCTTGATCTTGGCGCCGTGGCCGCGGTCGGTGCCGTGCGAGCCAATCGAGCCCGGCGTGCGGTGCTTGCGCTCCGTGCCGTGCGTGGCGCACATGCCCTTGAAGTTGTGGCGCTTCATCGTGCCCGCGAAGCCCTTGCCCTTGCTGGTGCCGACGATGTCGACGAACTTCAGCTCGGCGAGCGCCGACACGGTGATCTCCTGACCGAGCGTGAACGCCTGCGCCTCCGCGTCGGTCTCGAAGCGGATCTCGCGGTGCTCGCGCTTGGGGGCCGCGCCGGCCTTCGCGTCGTGACCGATCACGGCCTGCGTGCTGTTGCGCGGCTTGATGTCCTCGAACGCCACCTGGACGGCCGAGTAGCCGTCGGCCTCCATGGTCTTCACCTGGGTCACCACGCAGGGTCCGGCCTGGATGACGGTCACGGGGATGTTGGATCCGTCCGGGCGGAAGAAGCGGGTCATGCCGATCTTGCGTCCGAGGATGCCGGTCTTGGCGATGGCCATGGCTCAGGGTCCTGCGCTGCGGGCCGCGGTGCGGTCCTGGTGAGTGCCGGAGGTCGCGCTTCCTTCAGGTGGGCGACGCGGCAGGTGAAGTGCCGGCCGCGCACGCTGCGCGGCCGACGGTGGCAAGGCTCAGGCCTTGATCTTGACGAAGACGCCCGCAGGGACGACGAGGCGGTTCAGCGCCTCGACGGTGCGGTGGTTGGGTTCGGTGATGTCGATGATGCGCTTGTGCGTGCGCATCTCGAACTGCTCGCGGCTCTTCTTGTCGATGAACGGCGAGCGGTTGACGGTGTAGATCTCGCGACGGGTCGGCAGCGGCACGGGGCCAGCCACGCGGGCACCGGTGCGCTTGGCATGATCAACGATCTCCCGCGCAGACGCGTCGAGCGCCTGGTGGTCGTAGGCTTCCATCCGAATCCGAATCTTGCCGCCCTGCATGGGTGTTGCCTGTCCTCGATCGCGATCACGGGCGCGCCTCCTGCCGGGTCCGGCACGGTGCCGGGGCCGCAGTTCGGAAGAACGCGAATCGACAAGTGTACCGATCCCCCGCAACCTGTCAACGCCGCCGCCGAATGGCCGAGCGGCTACCCTTCCCGGCCGCGTGAAGCACCGCCCGTTCCTGACCCCTCGCACGCACTCTGGATTCTCGGCGGCGGTGGCCGCCGGGGCCGTCGGCGCGCTGCTCGGTATAACGTCTTATAACTCATCGGCCTGCCCCCAGATACCCGCCCCTGGCGCGACTGGCGTCGCCCGGGCCGCAGACGCCTCCCCCGCCGCCGGCGCGGCCGATGGCCTGGAGCCAACGCCGCTCGACTTCGAACTGCTCGGCATGCGCTTTCGGCCGCCGACGGGCTCGGTGATGCGCGGCGACGGCGCCGGCACCAACGCGGTCTGGACCATCAGCGAGCGGGTGGAGGCACCCCGCTACATCCTCAAGGTGTCTCGCTTGGTCGCGAGCGACGCCGTCAGTTCGCCGCGCGCACAGATGGATGCCTTGATCCGGAGCGTGAGCGAACGTCCATCGCCGGACCTGGTGTTCCGGGTTCTGGAGGAACGCGAATTCGAGATCGACGGTCGCCCCGCGGGCGCACTGGACACCCTGCTTCGGGAAGGCACCGACG
>JBJOIF010000236.1:0-4069 GCA_046047335.1 Planctomycetota bacterium
GACCCGCGGCCGCGGACATCGTCTACGCGCTCAGCACCTTCGGGCAGCTGGTCCGGTTCGACACGTCCGATCCCGCGGGCACCCACACCGCGCTCACGACGGCCGGGGCCCTGGCCCAGCCGGCGGGCATGGTGATGGGCCCGGACGGGCACCTGTACATCGGCGAGGGAGGCAACGGCTCGACGATCAAGCCGTCGGTCAGCCGCTTCAACCTGACGACCAACACGCGGACCACCGTCCATACCTTCGCGTCCTCCGAGGTGTATCCGGGGTCGCTGGCGTTCCGCGGCAATGACCTGCTCGTCGGGCAGAATCCGAACTTCGGGCTCGGAGGGCCCGTGGTCCGGCTCGCGAACGCCGTGTCTGGCCCGGTGACGGTCTCCGACTACACCACGGGCGGCTCGCTGGCGAGCAGCCCGGGGCTCGCGCTCGCGGCCGACGGCTCGCTCTACGTGAGCAGCCAGACCTACAACGGCGTGACCGGGGTGCGATCGGGGCCCGTGATGAAGTTCGATGCGTCCGGCAGCTACGACAGCGAATTCATCGCCGACGGCGCGAGCACCGGCCTCTACGGACCGGCGGGCCTCGCCATCGCAGGCAACTCGCTCTTCACGGCGAGCATCATGACCGGCACCGTGCTGCGCACGAACCTCGCCACCGGCATCACGATCGCATTCGCCAGCACCGGCAATGCGTACGAGGCATCGACGCTGGCGGTCCTGTCGGACGGAGGACTGCTGGTGGGCAACGCCTACACGGGGAGAATCTATCGCTTCGACGCCAACGGCACCCTCGTCAGCACCTACGCCTCGGGCCTGGGAGCGATCGGCGCCCTCGTGGCCGTTCCGGCGCCGGGGACCATCGCGCTGGCGCTGGTGGGCCTCGCCGGAGTTGGACGGCGTCGGCGGGCCTAGACTGCCCGTCCGATGACCACCGCCGCCCGCACCATCCGCGCCCCCCGGGGCAACCAGCTGACCTGCAAGACCTGGGCCGCCGAGGCGGCGATGCGCATGCTGATGAACAACTTGGATCCCGAGGTGGCCGAGCGCCCCGAGGGACTGGTGGTCTATGGCGGCCGCGGCCAGGCGGCGCGCAACTGGGAGTGCTTCGATGCGATCGTCGAGAGCCTGAAGCGGTTGGAAGCCGACGAGACGCTCCTGGTGCAGAGCGGCAAGCCGGTGGGCATCGTGCGCACGCACCCCGATGCCCCGCGCGTGATGATCGCCAATTCGAACCTGGTGCCCCACTGGGCCACCCAGGAGCACTTCGACGACCTGGCCGCCCGCGGCCTCATGATGTACGGCCAGATGACGGCAGGCAGCTGGATCTACATCGGCACGCAGGGCATCCTGCAGGGCACGTACGAGACCTTCGCCGAGTGCGCGCGCCAGCATTTCGGCGGCACGCTGAAGGGCACGCTCAACGTCACCGCCGGCTGCGGCGGCATGGGCGGCGCGCAGCCACTGGCGATCACCATGAACGAGGGAACGGCGCTGATCGCCGACGTCTGCGTCGAGCGCCTGCGCAAGCGCATCCACGACCGCTACCTCGACGAAATGCACGACGACCTCGATGCAGCCATCGACCGCGCCTTGGCGCTCCAGGCGAAGGGCGAGGCGATCTCGGTGGGCGTACTCGCGAACGCGGTGGACCTGCTGCAGCGGCTCACCGACCGCGGCATCGTGCCGCACACGCTGACCGACCAGACCAGCGCGCACGACCCGCTCGAAGGCTACTACCCGGCCGGCATGACCCGTGAGGCGGCCGACGAACTGCGAGCCCGCGACCCCGAGCGCTACCAGGCGCTCTCCACGGCCAGCATGGAGCAGCACGTCCGCCTGATGGTGGGCTTCATGCGCGCCGGAAGCAAGGTGTTCGACTACGGCAACAACATCCGGCAGCGCGCGCTCGACCACGGCTTCGCGGATGCCTTCGCCTTCCCGGGCTTCGTCCCCGCCTACATCCGCCCGCAGTTCTGTGTGGGCCGCGGCCCGTTCCGTTGGGCGGCGCTCTCCGGGGACCCGGCCGACATCCGCGCCACCGACGAGGCGGTGCTCTCCCTCTTCCCCAAGGACGAGGGGCTGCGGCGCTGGATCCGCATGGCGCAGGAGCGCGTGGCGTTCCAGGGCCTGCCCGCGCGCATCTGCTGGCTCGGGCTCGGCGAGCGGCACCGCGCCGGCCTGCTCTTCAACCGCATGGTCGCCGAGGGCAAGGTGAAGGCCCCGATCGTGATCGGCCGGGACCACCTCGACTGCGGGAGCGTGGCCAGCCCGAACCGTGAGACCGAGGCGATGAAGGACGGCACCGACGCGGTGAGCGACTGGGCGATCCTGAACTTCGCCGTCAACATCGCCAGCGGTGCCAGCTGGACCAGCTTCCACCACGGCGGCGGCGTCGGCATCGGCTTCAGTCAGCATGCGGGCCAGGTCATCGTGGCCGATGGCACGCCGGACGCTGAGCGGCGGCTGGAGCGCGTGCTCACCAACGACCCGATGATGGGCGTCTTCCGGCACGCGGATGCCGGCTACGAGCTCGCGCAGGACTGCGCATCGCGGCTGGGCGTGAAGATCCCGATGGCGTGAGCGGCACGGGTCGGCCTCGCGCGGCTACGCTCCCCGCTCGATGGCGAACGTGATCTGCATGAAGTGGGGGACCAAGTACGGTCCCGAGTACGTCAACCGGCTGGCGTCCATGGTGCGGCGCCACCTGGCGCGGCCGCACCGCTTCGTCTGCATGACCGACGACGCCACGGGACTCGACCCGGGCATCGACGCCAAGCCGCTCCCCGACTTCGATGACCCCGGCGGGCCGGAGCGGGGATGGCGCAAGATCTCCACGTTCCGGCGGCCGCTCTTCGACCTGGAGGGCCCAACCCTCTTCATCGACCTCGACGTGGTGGTGGTGGGAGGGCTCGACCCCTTCTTCGACCACCCCGGCGAGTTCTGCATCATCAAGGACTGGAAGCGCCCGTGGCGGCCGACGGGCAACTCGTCCGTGTACCGCTTCGAGGCGGGCGGGCACCCGGAAATCCTGGACCGCTTCATGCGCGACCATGCGCAGATCCGGCGCGAGGTGCGCAACGAGCAGGAGTACATCTCCCGCGAGCTGCACCGGGCGGGCACCCTGCGCTACTGGCCGCGCGAGTGGTGCGTGTCGTTCAAGTACGGGTGCATGGCGCCGTTCCCAGTGAACTGGTTCCGCGCCCCGCGCATCCCGACCGGTGCGCGCATCGTGATCTTCCACGGGCATCCCAACCCGCCGGACGCGATCGCCGGGCGCAGCATCAAGTTCACGCGCAGGGTCCGCCCCACCCCATGGGTGGCCGAGCACTGGCGCTGACCGGCACGCCGATGCGGCGCGGGTCGGCCCGCACCAGCGTCTCTCACGCCGTCGCGCGGCGCAGGCGGTCGGCGACCGCACGCCACAGCCCGTCGGCCGAGGGCGGCTCCTCGATCACGATGCGCGCACACCGCAGCGCATCGGCCGAACGCAGCGCGTCGTAGAGCGCCCCCGCATACAGCCCCGGATCGCGAGGCATGGCGATCGCCGTGTGCGGCCCAGGCACCGTGCCGCCATCGAAGCACAGCACCGCGCACGGCAGCGGCTCGGCCGCCAGCGCGGAACGCACGGCACCGGTGGGCGCAAGGACGGCGGGCGTACGAGGCGCGTAGTGGCGCGCCGCGGTCCCGGGGCTCGCCGACTGCTCGTCGATCGACGGCGCATCCACCTCGCCCAGGATCGCACGCAGCGACTCCAGCGTGACCGTGCCCGGGCGCAGCAGCACTGGCCGCGCGCCGCTCAGGTCGATGACGGTGCTTTCGAGCCCGAACTCGCTGCGGCCGCCGTCGAGGATCATCAGGTCGTCCTCGGAGGAGAAGTCCTCGGCCACGTGGCGCGCCAGGGTCGGGCTGACGTGCCCGGAGCGATTGGCACTCGGTGCGCTGACGGCGGCGCCGCCGAGTTCCTGCAGGAGCCGCCGCGCCACCGGATGGCTTGGCGATCGCACCGCGATCGTGCCCAGGCCGCCGACCGCCTCGGCCGGCACCACCGGCCGCCGCGCGGTGACGAT
>JBJOIF010000237.1:0-5516 GCA_046047335.1 Planctomycetota bacterium
ATGACGATCCCAAGCACCACCAGGATCTCCACGACGCTGAAGCCGCGGGGGCGGCCCGGGGTGCGGGTGCGCTGCATCACTTGCCCTTCTGTCCGGAGACGCTCTCGATCATGCTCACCAGGGGAAGGAACAGCGCCAGCACGATGGTGCCAACGATGCCGCCCAGGATCACCACCATGAACGGCTCGAGGAGGCTCAGCAGGCTGGCCACCGCCACGTCCACCTCTTCGTCGTAGTTGTCGGCGATCTTCATGAGCATCACGTCGAGGTCGCCGGTCTCCTCGCCGACGTCGATCATGTTGACCACGATCAGGTCGCAGACCTTGGCCTTGCGGAGCGGCCCGGCGAAGGTCTCGCCCTCCTTGATGCTGTCGTGCACCTTGCCCAGGGCCTGCTCGAACACCCAGTTGCCCGACGTCTCCTTGGTGATGGTGATCGCCTCCAGGATCGGCACACCCGCCGCCACCAGCGTGCCGAGCGTGCGGGTGAAGCGCGCCACGGTGGTCTTCTGGATCAGGCCGCCGATCACCGGGATCTTGAGGAATATCCAGTCCGTGGCTGCCCTGCCGAACCCGGTCTTGCGGATCACCTTGAACAGGAAGAAGATGATGAACGGGCTGGAGATGATCCACACCACGCCTGGCACGCGTTGGTCCGGACTGGCCGTTCCGGCGATCCACTTGGAGGCGGACACCAACCACAGGGTCAGCGCCGGGAGCTTCACGTTGAAGTCGTTGAAGATCTCCTGGAACTTCGGGATCACGAAGTACATGATGCCCGTCACGATGGCCACGGCGATGCAGATCACCACGGTGGGGTAGATCAGCGCGCCCTTGATGCGCCGGCGCAGCCGCTGCCCCTTCTCCATGAAGTCGGCGAGCCGCTGCAGGATCACGTCGAGCACGCCGCCGATCTCGCCGGCCTTCACCATCTTGGTGTAGAGCCGGTCGAACGCCTTGGGGTGCTTGGCAAACGCGTCGCTGAGGGTGTTACCCCCCGACACGTCCTCGCAGACGGTCTCCAGGATGTTCTTCAGCTTGCCGGGCTTCTGCTGGCTCTCCAGGATCTGGAGCGACCGCAGCAGGGGCAGGCCGGCGTCCTGGAGGGTCGACAGCTGGCGCGTGAAGAGCGTCATCCGCTTCAGCGGGATGCCACCGAAGGAGATGCTGAGTCCGCCCTTCTTCTTCTTGGCCCCGGGCGCCGCCGCGTCGGCGTTCTTCTTCTTGTCGCCCTTGGACTTTTGCTCCTTCACGGCCGTCGGGTACAGGCCGTCCGCGCGCAGCTTGGCCTGCGCATCGTCGGGCGAGGACGCATCGATGGTGCCGCGCTTGGTCGCGCCGGTGGCGTTCACGGCCTCGTAGGTGTAGGTGGGCATCGGGCGTTCACTCCTCGCTCAGGGTCTCGCGGACGACCTCGTCGATGGTCGTCTGCCCGTCGTAGATGGCCAGCAGGCCGCACTCACGCAGGGTGCGCATGCCGTGCTTACGCGCCTCGTGCCGCAGCACCGCAGAACTCGCCTGCGCCATGATCTGCTCGCGCAGCGGGTCGTTGAGGACCATGATCTCGAAGATCGCCAAGCGCCCCTTGTAACCGCTGTTGATGCAGCGTTCGCAGCCGGCACCCCGGAAGAACGGACGGTCTCCGACGTCCTGCCGGCGGAGTCCGAGCTCCATGAGCTGCTCCTCGCTGGGGACGAACTCCTCCTTGCACTGCGTGCAGATGCGCCGCGTGAGGCGCTGCGCCACGATCGCCTCCAGCGTCGCGGTGAGGAGGAAGCTCTCGACGCCGAGATCGAGAAGACGGGCGATGCTGGAGGGCGCATCGTTGGTGTGCAGCGTGGTGAACACCAAGTGGCCGGTCAGCGACGCCTGGATGGCGATCTGCGCCGTCTCCAGGTCGCGGACCTCGCCCACCAGAATGATGTCGGGGTCCTGGCGGAGGAAGCTGCGCAGGAGGCGGGCGAACGTGAGTTCCTGGTCCACGTTGACCTGGCACTGCACCATGCCGTGGATGTCGTACTCCACGGGATCCTCGGCGGTGAGCAGCTTGGTGTCCGGCGTGTTCAGCTCGTTGAGCGCCGCGTACAGCGTGGTGGTCTTGCCGCTGCCGGTGGGGCCGGTCACCACCACGATGCCGTTGGGCTTGTGGATCATGGCGCGGACCGTCGCCAAGTCGTCGTCGCGGAGGCCGATGCGGTCGAGCGACAGCTGGACGTTCGAGCGATCGAGCACGCGCATCACCACGCTCTCGCCGAACATGGTGGGCAGCACGGCGACGCGCAGGTCCACCGGGCCAGTGGGCAGGTTGAGCTCCACGCGGCCGTCCTGCGGCAGGCGGCGCTCGCTGATGTTGAGCTTGGCCAACACCTTCACGCGGCTGACCATGGGCAGTGCCAGCGACTTCTGCACCGGCAGCATCTCGTACAGGACACCGTCGATGCGGTACCGCACCTTGAATTCGTCCTCGAACGGCTCCAGGTGGATGTCGCTGGCCTTGTCGGCGATCGCCTGCATGAGCAGGTGGTTCAGGAGTTCCACCACCTTGTTGTCGCTGGCCGCGTCGGCGAGCGTGGTGAGGTCGATGCTCGCGCTCGAGCGCCCGGCGGCCGCCTTGAGGGTCGCGGAGTCCTGCTCGGCGAGGATCTTGCGGCCCGCGTCCTTGGCCGCCTGGCCGCCGTAGTGCTTGGCCAGCGCGGCGTCGATCTGGTCGGCCGGGGCCACCGCGCACTCCACGGCGCTGAACCCGAGGACGTTCTTGAGGTCATCCACCGCGCGGAAGTTGTCGCGACTCTTCATCACGATGCGGATGACGCGCGTCGCGGGGTCGAAGGCGATCGGCACCACCTTGTAGGCATTCGCCGTGGTCGCCTGCAGCGCCTTGATGGCCTCGGGCGGCAGGTCGGCTTCCGAGATGTCCAGGTACTCGTAGCCCATCTGCGCGGCGAGCGCGATGTCCACGTCCCGCGGCGTGCACTTTCCAAGTTCGACGCAGATGGCGCCGAACTTCTTGCCCTTGTGGCTGCCCTGCTGCATGCCGACGATCGCCTCGACGTCGGTCTTGGAGATCTTCCCCATCTTGGTGAGCACCCGCCCGAACCGGCGACGGTTCAGTTCCTCGAGGGGGACGGGGGTGAGCAACGTGGGTCCGGGCATCCGGGGGTCTCCTGCGTGCGCGGCCCCGGGGGGCCGCGATGGTCATCCTTCGTGCTTCTCGTCGAGCTCGGCGCGGCCGACGCTTCCGCCGGAGCGGTGCACCTTTTCGGTCATGTCGCCGGGGTTCCGGCACTTGTCGATCATCTCCTCGGCGGAGATCCAGCCCTTGGAGTACAGGCTCCACAGGTGGTCATCGAGAAGCTGCATGCCGAACTTCTTGCCGGTCTGGATCGCCGAGTCGATGCGGAAGGTCTTGTTCTCACGGATCAGGTTGGCGATGGCGGGCGTCACCACCAGGAACTCGTAGCCGGCCACGCGGCCGGGCTTGTCGACGCGCGGCATCAGCACCTGGCTCAGCACCGCGATCAGCGACGTGGAGAGCTGCACACGCACCTGCTCCTGCTGGTTGGTGGGGAACGCGTCGATGATGCGGTTGATGGTGCCGGCGGCGCCCGTGGTGTGCAGGGTGCCGAACACCAGGTGGCCCGTCTCGGCGGCGCGGATGGCCGCCTCGATCGTCTCGAGGTCGCGCATTTCGCCGACCAGGATCACGTCCGGGTCCTGGCGCAGCGCGCGGCGCAGCGCCTCGGAGAACGTGGGCACGTCGATGTGCAGCTCGCGCTGATTGATCACCGACTTCTTGTGGTAGTGGTAGTACTCGACCGGGTCCTCGACGGTGATGATGTGCCGCTCGAGGTTGTTGTTGATGTAGTCGATCATCGTGGCGAGCGACGTTGTCTTGCCGCTGCCGGTCGGACCGGTGATCACGAAGAGGCCGCGCGGGCGGCGAATCAGGTCCTTGCAGATCTCCGGGAGGCCGATCTGCTCGAAGGTGAGCAGCCGGCTCGGGATCTGGCGCAGCACCATGCTGATCACGCCCTTCTGCTTGAACACCGAGACGCGGAATCGGGCCGCGGTGCCGAAGGCGAACCCGAAGTCGGTGCCGCCCATCTCCTGCAGTTCCTGCTGGTTCTTCTCGGGCGTGATGCTCTTCATCAGCTGCATCATGTCCTCGGGGTCCAGCGTCTTGGTGGCCAGATTGCGCAGCCGCCCACTCATGCGGACGGTCGGCGGGCGACCGACGGACAGGTGCAGGTCGCTCGCGTCCTGCTTGACGACCACGTCCAGCAGGCGGTCCATCTGCAGGGTCGGCTTGCCGGACTCGACGGAGGTTGCTTCGGCGCTCATGGGCGGGGGTGCTCGTGCGTGGTCCTGGAGGCGTGCGGGGGGACGGCGGTCACTTGTTGGCCAGCTCGCTCGGGTCGAAGCCTTCGATCTGCGCGTACTTGGCCACCTCTTCCGGGGTGGTCACGCCCTTGAGGATCTTGATGCGGCCGTCGCCCAGCAGGCTGCGCATGCCACCGCGGACGGCGGCGGCGCGGAGCTTGGAGATGCCGGCGCGCTGGAAGGCCAGGTCGCGGATCTCGCTGTTCATCACCATCATCTCGAAGATCGCCTTGCGGCCCTTGTAGCCGCCGTTGCAGGCCGGGCAGCCCACGGCCTTCATCACGCGGCCCATGGCTTCCTCGCGGGAGATGTCGCAGAGCTGGAGGAACTTGGGATCGGGGGCGTCGTCGAGGGTCTTGCACTTGGCGCACAGGACGCGGCCGAGGCGCTGCGCGAGCACCGCCTGGATGGAGCTCGCCACCAGGAAGGGCTTGACGCCCATGTCCACGAGGCGGGTGATGGCGCTGGGGGCATCGTTGGTGTGCAGCGTGCTGAACACCAGGTGGCCCGTGAGCGCCGCCTGGATGGCGATATCGGCGACCTCGCGATCGCGAATTTCGCCCACCAGGATGATGTTCGGCGCCTGGCGCAGCATGCTCTTGAGCACGGCGCTGAAGGTCAGGCCGATGTGCTCGCGGATCTGCACCTGGTTGATGCCGTTGAAGTTGTATTCGACCGGGTCCTCAGCGGTGATGATCTTCCGGTCCGGCGTGTTCAGCACGTCGAGCGCGGAGTACAGCGTGGTGGTCTTGCCGCTTCCGGTCGGTCCGGTCACCAGGAAGATGCCGTTGGGGCGACGGATGATCCGGTTGAAGATGTCGAGCGAGTCCTGCTCGAAGCCGAGGTTGAGGAGGCCGATGCGGACGCTGTCCGGGCGCAGGATGCGCAACACCACGCTCTCGCCGTAGTAGGCGGGGCAGGTGCTGACGCGGAAGTCCACCTGGTCGACCACCTTCGCACCATCCGGACCGATCACGGGCTGCCCGTCGGCGTCGCGGCGGGGCACCGGGAACTTGATGCGGCCGTCCTGCGGAATCCGCTTCTCGGCGATGTTGACGCCGGCCAGCAGCTTGAAGCGCGACAGCAGCGCGTTCTGGAGACTCTTGGGGAACTCCTCCTTCACCTCGCACTCGCCGT
>JBJOIF010000238.1:0-5100 GCA_046047335.1 Planctomycetota bacterium
AGTATCGCAACGCGTGGTACCCCGACGTCGACGACACGGTGATGGTGGCCATGGCCCTCAAGCGCGCCGGCGGTGCCGAGAACGAGGCCGCCGCACGCCGCGCCGCCGAGTGGGTATTCGCGATGCAGTGCGACGACGGGGGCTGGGCGGCGTTCGACCGCACGCGCAACCATCAGGTGTACGAGTACGTGCCGTTCGCCGACCACAACGCGATGCAGGACCCATCGTGCCACGACATCACCGGGCGGACGCTCGAGTGCATGAGCTGGCTCGGCTACCGGCACGACGACCCGGCGATCGCCCGCGCGATCGACTTCATCAAGGGCCACCAAGAGCCGGAGGGATGCTTCTGGGGCCGGTGGGGCGTCAACTACATCTATGGCACGTGGCAGGCCGTGATCGGGCCGATCCGCTGCGGCGTGCCTCGCACGGAGCCGTGGATCCAACGGGCAGGCGCATGGATCAAGAGCGTCCAGAAGGCCAACGGGAGCTTCGGCGAGACCGCCAACAGCTACGAGGATCGTCGCCTCATGGGCACCGGACCCAGCACCGCCAGCCAGACCGCGTGGGCCGCGATGGTGCTGCAGGAGGTCTTCGGCCCCGATGATCCGGACTTGTGGCGGGCGCTGCGCTGGCTCGCCGACACGCAGCTCCGTGCCGCCGATGCCGGTGACCCGGCGCTCAACCCGGACGGCGATCCGGCCGGCAGCTGGGTGGAGACCGAGTTCACCGGCACCGGGTTCCCCAAGGTCTTCTACCTGCGCTACCACATGTACCGGCTGTACTTCCCGCTGATGGCGATCGGACGCGCCCTGGCGGCGCACGGCGTGTCCGTGGCGGACGGTTCCGCGGGGACGCGCGATCTAGGCTTGGCGGCGCTCGAGCGCGAGGCCGAGCTGGCCCGCTGAGCGTGCCGGCGGCGCACCGTGGCGGTCAGAACGGGATCGGCGCGCAGAACGCGACGCGTGCGCCGCTTGCCGGATGCGTGAACTCCAGTTGCTCGGCGTGGAGGCACAGCCGGGGCGCCATGGTCCGAACGTCGGGCGGCGCGTAGAGGTCGTCCCCGAGGATCGGGTGGCCGATCGCCAAGAGGTGCACGCGCAGCTGGTGGCTGCGGCCGGTCACGGGCTCAAGCGAGAACCGCGAGCGCGCGGGGGACGCCAACCGTTCCACCACGCTCCAGCGCGTCACGCTCGGCCGCCCATGCACGAAGTCCACCACCTGCAGCGGGGTATTCACCAGGTCCTTGCGGATCGGCAGGTCGATCTCGCCCGAGTCCTTCGGGGGATGACCCGCGGCCAGCGCCACGTAGCGCTTGGCGGTCTCGCGTCGCTCGAACTGCATGCTGAGCGCACGGTGCGTCGCGGCGTCGCGCGCCACCACCAAGACCCCGCTGGTGTCCCGGTCAAGCCGATGCACCACGCGCGCGCCCGGCCACCGGCCCTGCAGTCGGGCGATCAGGCAGTCGGCCTTGTCCGGGCCGATGCCGGGCACGGTCAGCAGCCCACACGCCTTGTCGACCACCAGCAGGTGGGGGTCTTCGTGGAGGATGCCGAAACCGTCCGCGTGCACGGGGAGGATCCTAGAATCGCCCCATGGTCGATGCCCGCCCGTTCCTTGCCTGCGTGTGCCTGGTGGTGTCCGCCTCCATCCCCGGGTGCGCTTCGCCGGGGTCCGGGGCGGTCGGTCCGAACGGCACGGGTGCCGGCGCGGGGGCTTCCGCTGCGGCGGACTGGCGCACGACGGAGGCACCGGTGCTGTCGCATCACGTGCAGTTGACGTCTCCGGACCGGTTCGTGAAGGCCGGCGAGAGCTACTTCAGCCCCGACGACCGACGCATCGTGTTCCAGGCGATCGAGCGCCCGACGGACGGCACCGCGCCCGGAGACTTCTACGCCATGTTCGTGGCCGACGTCGTGCGCGACGGCGACGGGCGGGTGTCGGCGCTCGCGAACGTGCGCCGCATCAGTCCGGAAGGCAGCGCCAACACCTGCGGGTGGTTCCATCCCAAGGATCCCAACCGCGTGCTCTTCGGGAGCACCGTGGCGGCGCCATCGAACCGCGAGACGCCCGGGTACCAGCGCGGCACGGGCAAGTACCGCTGGCAGTTCCCGCCCGAGATGCGCATCGTCGAGTGCGACCTGCGCACGGCGGACGGCACGGCCGCATCGCTGAAGCCGGTGGTCGGGGACGGCAACGGGTACGTGGCGGAGGGGAGCCTCTCGGCCGACGGCCGGACGCTGCTCTACACGCAGGTGGATCCGAAGACGCAGGGCGACCTATGGGTCATGGACCTTCCAACGGGCGCGCGTCGCTGCATCGTCGATGCACCCGGATACGACGGCGGCCCGTTCTTCACGCCGGACGACCGCGGGATCATCTACCGCAGCGACCGCAACGGCGACAGCCTGCTGCAGGTGTACGTGGCCGACCTGGTTCGCGATCCCTCCGGCATGGTCATCGGCATCGCCAACGAACGGGCGATGACCGGCAACGATCAGGTCAACTGGTGCCCCTTCTATCACCCGGACGGCCGGCACTTTGCCTATGCCTCGAGCGAGGCCGGGCACTCGAACTACGAGGTCTTCATGCGCGATGCTGGTGATCCCACCCGCGTCGTGCGCCTCACCACGGCGCCGGGCGCGGACGTGTTGCCGGCCTTCAGCCACGACGGCCGGACCATGATCTGGACCGGGCAGCGGGGCGCCGGCGAGCGCTCGAGCCAGCTGTGGGTGGCGTCCTTCGATCTCGGCGCCGTCGCGGCCCGGGAGCCGTTCCGACCGACCGGTGCGGCTCCCGACGGTGAGCAGGGCACGGCGCGGCCATGAGCATCTACCGCGACCGACGCCTGCTGATTCCGTTTCGCAGCTCACTGCTGCCGCAGATCTTCACGGACACGCTGGTGATCGGCACCGGAGTGGCCGGCCTGCGCACGGCCATCGACGCGGCCACGCACGGGGACGTGGTGGTGCTGGCCAAGGAGGCCGTGGACCTCTCGAACACCAGCTGGGCGCAGGGCGGCATCGCCTCCGTGCGCGCGGCCGGCGACTCGGTGGAGAGCCATGTTCGAGACACGCTGGAGGCAGGTGCCGGTCTGTGCGACCCCCGTGCGGTCCAGGTGCTGGTGGAAGAGGGGCCTCGCGAGGTCGAGCGGCTGATCGAGTGGGGCATGCGGCTGGACGTGGGCGGCGACGGGGCACCCGCGCTCGCGCTCGAGGGCGGGCACCGCCACGCGCGCATCGTGCACGCCGACGGTGACGCGACCGGCCATGAGCTTGCCCGCTGCCTGGTCGAACGCGTGCGAGCGACGCGCGGCGTCCGCGTCTTCGATCGTTGCTTTGCCATCGACCTGCTGCGCGCCTCGGGGTCGTCGCGCCGCGTGGTCGGGGCGCTCACGTGGCATCCACGCCACGGCCTGCAGATCATCTGGGCCCGCGCCACGGTGCTGGCCTCGGGGGGCGCCGGCCAAGTGTTCCGCGAGACCACAAATCCCAAGGTTGCCACGGGCGACGGGCTGGCGATGGCGTGGCGGGCGGGTGCGGACCTCTGCGATCTTGAGTTCATGCAGTTCCACCCCACGGCCCTCTACGTGGCGGGCGCTGGCCGGATGCTGATCAGCGAGGCCGTCCGGGGCGAAGGCGCGCACCTGGTCGACCGCTCGGGCGAGCGCTTCATGCAGGCGGTGCATCCGATGGCCGAGCTGGCCCCGCGCGACGTGGTCAGCCGCGCGATCGTGGAGCGGATGGCCGCCACGGGCGACGGCAAGGTGTTCCTGGATTGCCGTCACTTCGAGCCTGGCCGGTTCGCGGCCCGGTTCCCCGGCCTCGACCGAATGCTCCGCGGCTTCGACATCGATGCCGGCAGGAGCCTGGTACCGGTCACGCCCGCGGCGCACTACACCATCGGCGGCGTCCGCACCGACCTCGATGGCCGGACGTCGCTCCCGGGCCTCTACGCGTGCGGTGAAGCGGCGGCCAACGGCGTGCACGGTGCCAATCGGCTGGCCTCCAACAGCCTGCTTGAGGGGTTGGTGTTCGGTCGACGGGTGGCCGCGGCGATCGTCCGGGACGCGCCCGCGGAGGTGATGCCGCGCACCATCGTCAGCGAGGTGGCCATGCACCAGCACGGTGAGCTCGACTTGGCGGACGTGCGGTCGAGTCTTCGGAGCGCGATGTGGCGCAACGTCGGCATCGTGCGCTCGGGCGAACGCCTGCGCGACGTGGTCGACATGTTCAGTTTCTGGGGCCGCTACGGGATGGACGAGGTCTTCCGGGAGCCCGAGGGCTGGGAGGTCCAGAACCTGCTGACCGTGGGGTACCTCATGACGAAGGCGGCACTGCACCGTCCGGGCTCTGTGGGGACGCACTGGCGCAGCGACGCCACCGCGGCGGATCCCGGCCTCCACCGGCTCGTCTGGAGCATCGATGCCGACGAACCGCGCCAGGTGCCAGTGGCGGGCGCCGAAGCACTGGTCGCCGGACCATCCTCGGACGGACGGGGGCGGCCGTGAGGCACGCGCGACACGGATCATCCGTCGTTCGGCGGTGGCGGCGCGCGGCGACCGCGGGATGCGCTGCGGTCGCGCTGGTGGCGGCGATGGTCGCCTGCGACAGCGGCGAGCGGGTCGAGTACCGGATGCGCCCGCAGGTGGGTGTGGACATGGACGGTCCCAGCGAATTCATCGCGCCCGACGGCACCCGTGTGGTGTTCGTGGATCATCCCGCCAACGCGGGGCGCAAGGCGGACCCGGCGGCGGTCGCGGGCAACACCATCACGCCGCGCCAGCAGCTCGACGACGGAACCGTCGTGCTGCGCAACGTGATGCCGCAGCACGTGGTCGGCAACGCCATGGAGTGCTTCCGCAACGAGGAGTGGCGGGTCATGTGGGACCAGCTCCTCGCGCCCGACGCGCGCGCCGCCTACGAGGCGCCCGGCGGCGGAGGCTTCGAGGCGTTCGAGGCGTGGTGCACCAAGAACCGCAAGGGCGCCATGGAACTCCTCAACCGGATGCGGTTCGACGCCATGGGCAGCGACGTCGGCATGCGCCGGATCGGGCCCGGGCTCACCCGTGCGACGCTGGCGCCGCACCTCTGGGACCAG
>JBJOIF010000239.1:0-3345 GCA_046047335.1 Planctomycetota bacterium
ACTGCGGGGCCTGAGCGGCGCGCGGAGCGGGCGCCCGACCCTGAAGCGCGGCGAACTGGCGAACATCATCCGCGAGATGGCGACGGCCAACGAGGCTGGCCTGCCCCTGCTCAACGCGCTGAAGACCACGCGCCGGCAAGCCAGCGGCAAGGCGCAGCCCGTGATCCTCGACTTCGTGATCGAGCGCGTCGAGGCCGGCCGGCCGCTCCACGAGGCGCTCGAGGAATACGGGGCGCCCTTCGACGACATGATCGTGGGCATGGTGCGCGCCGCCGATGCCTCGGGGCGCATGAGCGAGGTGATGCACCAGCTGGCCGACCTGCTCGATCGCTCGGTGGAGCTGCGCCGCGAGCTGATCGGGGCCACCATCTATCCCCTCATCGTGGCGTTCATGATCGGCGTGAGCATCGTGATCGCGGTGACGTTCCTGCTGCCGACGCTGCTGGCGCCGATGCTCGGGCAGCCCGGCGTCACGATCCCCTTCCCCACCAAGGTGCTGCTGGCCTTCGCCGACCTGGTGAACAACTGGTGGTGGGCGATCCTGGGCGTGGTGGGCATCGGCTTCATCGCCGTGCGCCGGTGGCTGGCCGTCCGCGAGAACCGCAGGCGAGTCGACCTGCTGATGCTGCGCACCCCGGTGCTCGGCACGCTGCTGCGTGACGTGGCCGTCGCGCGCTTCACGCGCACGCTCGGCACGCTGGTGTCGGCCGGCCTGCCGATCCTCTCGGCCCTGAAGATCGTGCGGGACACCCTGGGCAACCTGGTGCTGGTGGAGGCCATCGACGGCGTACAGGAGAAGGTGACCACGGGCCAGTCGCTCGCGGAGCCCCTGGAGCGCTGCGGCTTCTTCCCGCCGCTCTTGGTGCAGATCGTGAACATCGGCGAGAAGTCGGGGCGCCTCGAGCCCATGCTGCTGCATGCGGCGGGTGCGTTCGACCGCCAAGTGAACAACTCGCTGAAGCTCTTCACCAAGCTGCTGCCGCCGGTGCTCCTGGTGTTCATGGCCCTCATTGCGGCGTTTGTGCTGGCCGGGATCCTGCTGCCCCTGCTGGAGATGCAGAAGGCGTTGGGCGGGTCCTGACCTGTCTTATCGGACCTATGAGAAGGATCCCGGCGATCCCGGCGACACATCGAGCCGGGTGGCGCGTTGGACCGTAGAACAGGTGGTCGCGAATCCGGCCCGACCCCGCCCCGAACCGAAGAACCTCACCATGAAGCAGACCCCACGCCGCCGTCCCGTCGCCCGCCGCGCCTTCTCGCTGGTCGAACTGATCGTGGCCATCACCATCATGGCCATCCTGGCCGCGCTGGTGGTGCCGCGCGTGAACCAGTGGATCGGATTCACCAAGGGCAAGACCGCCCGGGCCGACGTCGAGACCATCGCCAACCAGGTCCGCATGCACATGACCGCCAAGGGCTTGAGCACCCTGCCCGCCGACTTCGAGCTGGTGGAGCTCACCGAGGGCGACGATGCCAGCCTCAACAAGAACCAGATCGTGGATCCGTGGGGCAACCCGTACCAAATCCGCGTGCCCGGAGAGGTGAACATCGACTTCGACATCTACAGCTTCGGGGCCGACGGCCAGTCCGGCGGCGAGGGCGAGGCCGCGGACATCGTCTCCGGCGACAAGCGCCCGGCCTGACGGGCGCACCATGCATCATGAGGAAGTCCACCGCTGACATCACGCGCGTCGACCGGCGCCGCCCCCTGCGGGCGGCGCGCGGCTTCACGCTGATCGAGCTGGTGGTGGTGGTGGTGCTCCTCGGGATCGCGGCGGCGGTGGTCGTGCCGCGCTTCAGCGGCACGGCAAAGCAAGAGGCGGACACCGGGGTGGACCGAGTGACCGAACTGATGCGGCTGTTCGCCTTCCGCGACTCCATGGGGTCGCAGCAGGTCGCGCTGTGGCGCGACGGCACCGACGGGCGCCTGCACCTGCTGGTCAAGGACGCGGCTGGCGAGGGCGATCAAGCGCCCGAGTGGCGTCCGGACCGCTTTGCGGCACCGCTGGCGCTGCCTGCAGGTTTGGAGATCGACGAGGTCCGCATCGACGGATCCCGTGTCGATCCCGGCGAGTGGCTCGTGGCCAACGTTCCCGGCGGCGAGCGTCCGGAGATCGAGATCAGGCTGGTTGGCCATGGCATCGACTCCACCGTGTCGCTGCCGGCGGGAGCGCCGTCGGCCGTACGGATCGACGTCGGCAAGCCCGCACCGTTCTCGCGTTTCCCGATCGATCTCGAGGCCCAAGGCCGGGGGAGCGAACCATGGTGAACGCCAAGGGCAGAATCCCCGCACGACGCGGGTTTGCGCTGGTGGACGTGGTGATCGGCGGCGTGATCCTGGCGATCGGGCTGGCGACCGTGGTGTCGATCGCCGAGCGATCGCTTGCGATGCAGCAGCGCTCCGAGCGCGAGGCTACGGCCGCAGGCCTGCTGGACGGGCTGCTGAACGAGGTGGTCGCCGTGGGCGTGGTCGAGTGGCAACTGACCAAGGCGGCGGAAGGCGCCTTCGAGGCCCCCTTCGACGGATGGGGCTGGACGCTCGCCATCCGCAGCAAGGGCGTCGGGGATCCCTTCGAGGTGCTGGCCACCGTCCGCGACCCCGTGGGTGGCGAGCACGCCGTCGCCACGCTGGTTGCTCCGCGTCCCGAGAACTCGCAGGATCCCGTCCGGATCCCCGAAACCCCGATCGATCGGCAGTCGCGCTATGACGAGCTTCCCTGACCCAGCCCATCGCGCGCTGCGGCGCGGCTTCACGCTGATTGAGCTGGTGGTCGCCGGCACCGTGGCAGCGTTGGTGCTGACGGCGGTGACGTTCTCGCTGTCGCAGCTCGGGCGCGCGCGCTCGATCGCCACGGATCGTGCCGAGGCGTTTCAGCGGTCCAGCGTGGCGCTCGAGGAGCTGCGGCGCGACATCGCGTCGGCGGTTCGATCGGACGACCTGTTCGACTGCCGTTTCCTGCTGACCACGGAAGCACCCAGCGCACGCAACGGCAACAACGAGCGCAGTGATCTCCTGCTCTTCGCCGAGTCACTTCGCCCCAACGGCGAGATCGACTACCAGGGCGAGGGGCGCGAGTACGAGACGCACTACCGGGTCGAGGACGACGAGCTTGGATCGGCGCTTTGGCGGCGACGCGATCCGGTGCCCGACGAGATCCCCGACGGAGGCGGCGTGGCAGCACCGATCGCCGACGGCATCGTCTCGCTCGTGATCGAGGCCTCAGACGCCATCGGGGCGTGGCGTACGGAGTGGGACTCCGACATCGACGGGATGCCGATGCTCGTGCGGATCACCGTGGCGGCGGTGGGGACGCCGGTGGGCCTCGACGTGCCGCCCACCGAGAC
>JBJOIF010000240.1:0-2668 GCA_046047335.1 Planctomycetota bacterium
CACGGCCTCCGCACAGGCTGCGTAGCCCGGGTCGCGCCCGAGCGCGCTGCCGCAGTAGACGGTGATGGCGGTGATGGCGTGGGCCATGCGGGAAGGGTAATGGCAGTGGCGGTCGAGGTTGCGCGCGCCGAATGGGTTGGACCCGGCGGGTGGGCCGAAGACCGCGGAGACGAGCGCCAACTGCGTTGGACCCGAGCGGTGCGCTGCAGGACCGCGCGTGCCGTGGCACGTGGTCCACTGTGCGTTGGGCGGTGTCGGTCCATATCCTCGACAGGTATGGCCCAGTCCGGCGATGGCATCGATGGATCGAACCGGTCGACGCCGGGACTTGATGCTGCGCTCGTCGCCGCGCTCGCAGGGCTCCTGGCGAGCCGCACGCTGGTGGCCTGGACGCCGCTGGTCCACTTCGACATCGATCCGTCGGCGGTGTCGCGGGACATGATCGTGCCGTTCGCCGGACTTGGTCCGTCCGGCAGCTTGGCGATCGATGCGGTGACGTGCGGCATCTCAGCGGTCTTGCTTGCGCGCTGTGCCAGGTTCGGTCCACCGTGGGGTGCGTTCATGATGATCGTCGCGGGCTTGGTCGCCGCGATCGATGTCGCACTCGTGCTCCGAGGCGACTTCGAGAACCTTTGGCGTGGAAGCGCCTGGGTTGCCGCCTGCCTGGGGGCTGGATCACTGGCCGCATGCAGCGGTCACCCCCACGCGGTTCGCTTGCAGCGCATCGCCCTGACCGTGTTGCTTTCGGTCGGTGCCGTCTGGTTGGTTCGCGGCGCGTGGCAGCTGCTGGTCGAACACCCGGCGACGGTTTCACAGTTCAGCCGGGCGCGACAGGAGTTCCTGGCGGCACAAGGTTGGGCGGAAGGTTCCGTTCAGGCACAGACGTACGAACGCCGACTCATGCAGCTCGAAGCCACGGGGTGGTTTGGACTGTCCAACCTCATGGCGGGGCTGGTCGGCGCCATCGGTGTCGCAACGTCGCTCGTGCTGGTGCGCGCCCGGCGGTCGTTGACGCTTCCCGCCGCGTCGATCCTCGCGCTCTGCATCGCGGGATGTGGGGCCATCGAGCTGGTGAACGGATCCAAGGGCGCGATCGGCGCGGCAGGACTCGGTCTTGCGGCAGCGTGGTGGGCGAGTGGGTCGTGGTGGCGTGCGCGGGTTGCGCTGTTGGCAGCACTGGTGATTCCGACGGCAGCCGTCGTCATGCGTGGGCTCCTGGGAGACGCCTTGGACGAGCGGAGCCTGCTGTTCCGATCGCAGTACTGGGTCGGTGCCTGGCAGGTCATGCAGGAGGGATGGCCTTGGGGCTGCGGGCCCGATTCGTTCCAGGCGGCGTACACGCTGCACCGCCCCGGGCTCGCGGTCGAAGAGGTGACGAGCGCGCACGCAGCTCCCGTCGATTGGATCGCCACGCTGGGGCTGGCGGGCGTCGCGGTCACGGGTGCCTGGGCGTTCCTCCTGATGCAGTGCGGCGCCCGAAACGACGCCCCGCCTCGTGACGCTGACGCCGACGGAGTGAACATCGCGGCAGGAATCCGGGAGGCCTGGATGGTGGTCCTGCTCGGCCTGTCGGTGGCCGGGATCGTTGCGGTCATCGGCGATCCCGCCGGAAGGATCCTGCCCGTGGTCGGCCTCGTGCTGGCTGCTGCGTTCGCGTGGGGTCTGATCGGTGCACTCATCACGCTGGACGAGGTCGGCTTTCGGATGGTGGGTGTGGGTCTGGGCGTGGTCCTTGCGTCGCACGCGATGATCGAGATGACCTTGTGGCAGCCGGGAAGTGCATCGTGGGTGCTCGGTGTGATCGGCGTCTTGGCGATCCACCGAGCCGCCGTGCCCGGACGGGGCGTTGGGCGTGGGACGGTGGTCGTGGCGTCGTGCTGCATGATCGGCTTGGGCCTGGCGCAGTGGCGGGTCGCGTGGTTGACGCACCGGCAGGAGCGAGATGTGGATGCCGCCGTCGAGACGCTGGTGGAAAACCTGTTCACGGCTCCGGCTCGGGCCCGTGCGGGGGAGCAGTTGCGGCTGGCCTTCGAGGATCAGGCCATGCTGCGCCGTCACACCCTGTTGCTGAAGTCAGCGGATCAGTTCCTTCAGGCCGGCCTCGCGGAGCGAGATCCTGCCCGAGCGCGGGTGTGGTTCGGCGAAGCCCTCGAGTCGGCCCGGGAGGCTCTCGATGCATTCCCGCTCCGTTCAACGTTGGTCATGGCGGCGATCGTGGACGCCATGGCGGAGCGGGGACTCACGGACTGGGATCAGGTGGTCGCGGTTCGGCGGGATGTGCTGCGGCATGATCCACGACACACGGCATCACTGGTTCGGCTCGCCGAGGCGCACGCCGAGGCTGGGGATCTGGATGAAGCCCGCATCGTCGCGCGGCGAGCGCTTGACGTGGATGATTCGTTCCGGATGGATCCACTGCGTCAACTGCCCGGTGACGTGCGCGAGCGTTGCGCTGCGTTGGCCGCTGAGCCGACCCCCCGGCCGACGCTTCGCCCGGGTGATCGATGAGCTGGCAGGGCTCACTTCCCCGCGCGTTCGATCGCCGCAACGACGTCGCCCGGGGTGTAGAGCTCGCTCTTCCAGGTGGGGCCAGTCTTGGGCGACACGATGACGAGCAGGGGGATCGTCGCGCCGCCGGCCGCCTTCAGCCGCTCGCCGCGCGCGGGCA
>JBJOIF010000241.1:0-18108 GCA_046047335.1 Planctomycetota bacterium
CCGAACGGCAAGGCAGACACGGTGTCGAGCGCCACGTCGAGCGCCGGCAGGCCATCGCCGGTCCGTGCCGACACGGGCACCACCGGGCACCCGAGCCTCCGCGCGAGCGTCGCGGGATCCACCCGGTCCGCCCGGCCGGACGCGGTGTCCCACATGTTGAGCGCCACGACCGCCGGCAGCCGGCGGGTGAGCGCCTGGGCAGCGAACTGCAGGTTGCGCCGGAGGTTCGTGCCGTCCACCACCACGAGCATCGCGTCGGGTTCCACGCCGTCGATGGCGCCGTCGAGGCAGTCGCGGCAGACCCGCGACTCGGGGACGTCGATCCCGAGCGAGTAGCAGCCCGGGAGGTCCACCAGTTCAAGCTCGGCATCCCCGGCCGGGGACCGGTGCACGCCCACCCGGCCTTCCACCGTGGAACCCGGGAAGTTGGCGGTGCGCGCGCGCACGCCGCACAGCCGGTTGAAGAGCGTGGTCTTGCCGGTGTTCGGGTTGCCGAGCACCGCGATCCGCGGCATGGACCGCGGCGCGGTCATGGCGCGGTGGTCCCGGTGCTGCCCGAGTCGTCGATCGGGGTGACCAGGATCCGGCCGGCAACGTCCGCCGACAGCCCAAGCCGGGTGGAGTCGATCTGCACGATGCACGGCGTTCCCGGGCTGCACACGCGGATGTGGCACTCGTCGTGCAGTCCCATCGCATGGAGCAGGCACCGATCGCCCTCGGGGAGCCCGTCGATCGCATCGCAGTGGACGATCGCGCGCTGTCCTCGGCGCAGCTGCGTCAACGGCACGCGGATCGGGCGCGGGGATGGATCGGGGGTCGCGGACATCGTCGGGGGAAGGATCGATGATATTCCGCCGCGCGCTCCCACGTGGTGACTCACGCGCGCGGACGGCGTCGATGCTCGGCGCGACCCTCGGCCCAGGCCACGGGGTCGGCGTCGAGCTGGGGAGCCTGCCCGGCGAGCCACTGTCCGTGGAGGGCGCGCAGCGCGGGCACGCACCACTGGCACCCGGTGCCGGCGCCGAGGCATTCGCTCAACTGGCTGGCCACCTGCGGGCGCTCGCGCTCCATGAAGTGGCTGAGCTTCCGCAGGCTGACGCGGAAGCAGAGGCACACGTGGTCATCGGGACCCATGCGCCGGGCTCACGGCGCGGCCGGCGCGGTGGTCGTCGCGGGCGGGGCGGCGGGAACCACGCTCTTGACGTCGCACACGTAGCCGAACTCGACGTAGGGGCCCACCATCGGCGGCACGTCGAAGGCGCCGGGGGCGGGGCGGTCCGGATTGATGCGCAGTCGGGGCTTGATGATCGCGTTCACGGTCACCGGGCCTTCGATCAATGCGCCGTTGCGAAGGACCCGCTCGAAGGTGCCGGTGGAAACGGCCCCCGGCACCCGGTACTCGCGGCTGCCGTTGGTGACGATCACCGTGAAGGTCACGGTGCGGTTGGACGCGCGCACCGAGTTCGGGTCGATCGTGCCGGTCCAGCTGAGCGATCGCACGCCTTCGCGTTCGGTCTTGGTGGCCCAGGTACGCAGCGCCGACCAGTGGCGTTCGAGCGCGCCGTTCGAGCCAGCCACGCGGGCCGGCGGGTCCGACGGGAAGGCCGCCAGGTAGTCGGCTTGGAGCGACGAGAGCAGGCCTCCCGGTCCCAGGTTCGGGTCGGCCGGCACGGGCGTGGGCGCCGGCGGCGCCGTGTCCGTCGCCGTGGACGCACCGGCGTTGCCCGAACGCGATCGATCGGCGAGCTGCTGTTCGAGTTCCTGGATCCGAGCGCGCGCGGCATCAAGGTCGGCTTGCTGCTCGGTGACCTGTTGGCGAAGCTGGTCGATCTCGCGGCGGAGGTCGCCGGCGGTCTGGTCCTGCGGCGCGGAGGCGGCCAGGCAGAAGGCGATGGGGGCGACGGCGGCGAGGCGAGCGAGTGGCATGGTGTGGATGATAAGGATCGATCCGGGGCCGAATCCGAGCGATCGGCGCGGCCCCATCATCTACACTTTGGGCATGGACCGCGTGCAGGCACTCGTGGCGGCGGCTCGTCGTCGGCTCCGGCTCTCCGCGTGGCTTGCGTCGTGGTGCGCCGCGGCCGCGCCGGCGCTCGTGCTGGTCCTGGTGCTGGTCGTGGAGCGTCGACTGCTGGGCGTGTCGTCCGCCATCGGGGTGCCGTCGCGCGGCGCCGCGGCCATCGCGATCATGGTGCTGGGTGCGGTGGCGCTGGCAGGAGCCATCGCCGCGTGGCGGGCGTGGCGGCACCGGTGGGACGCCGACGCCGTGGCCCTCGAGGTGGATCTTCGGCTCGGGTCGGGGGAGCGCCTCAGCACGGTGCGCGCGCTCTTGGCCGACCCGGCGGCGGGAGGGGACCCCTTCGCCCGCGCGGCGATCGCCGATGGCGTGCGCTGGGCGTCGGATCCGGCGCTCGATGCGCGGGTGCGCGCGGCCTTTCCGATCGACGTGCCGTCGAGGTGGTGGATCGCGCCGTCGGCGCTGGCCGCGGTGATCGCCGCGTGGATGCTGGTGCCTCAACTCGAGCGCGACGCGTCGGCGTCGGACGTGGCGCGAGTGGCGGCGGTGCGCGTGCCGACCGCGGAGGAGGCGCGGCTGGAGCGCGTCATCCAGGAGATCGAGCGATCGCCTGAGTTGGCGGCTCGGCTCGATGCGGAACTCGACAAGGCGCGTGCTGCGCTGGACGAGGGAGCCAACGGTCCGGTTCGCACGCCTGAGCAGGCTGCACGCGAGGCCGCCCGCCGGACCTCCGAACTGCAGTCGCGCCTCGACGAGCTGCGCGACTCGGCCGACGCCAAGGCCGCCCGTCAGCTGCAGGACGCCCTCGCGAAGCTGGACCTCCCGAAGGACGACCCGGCCGTGCGCGACCTGGCCGAAGCCCTCAAACAGGGCAACTTCGAGGCCGCGAAGGAGGCCATGAAGGCCGTCAAGGAGAAGGCAGCGTCTTCCAGCGGGATGTCCGAGTCGGATCGCGAGAAGATGGCGAAGGCGCTCGAAGACACCGCGCGTCAGCTTGAACAACTGGCCAAGGATCCGGCGGCGATGGCCGATGCGCTTCGACAGGCCGGAATGGATCCCGAACTCGCGAAGAACGCCGATGCGCTCCGCGAGGCGATCGAGAAGTCCGGCCAGCTGAACGAGTCGCAGAAGCAGGCACTCCAGCAGATGGCCAAGGCCGCGGAATCGGCTCGAGAGCGCATGGAGAAGATGGGCGAGCAGATGCGCCAGTCCGCGTCGCAGTGCCGCAATCCCGGGCAGTCCGGGGAGTCGGGCGCCCCGTCCGAGCAGTCGGAGTCATCGTCCGGCGCCGAGGGCGGCCAGGACGCCATGAGCCAGATGTTGAGCCAGGCCGAGACCGAGCGCCAGATGGCCCAGGCGGCCGAGGCCGCGCAAGGCCAGTGCCAGGGCGGGGGCATGAGCGAGGCCGAGGCCGATCGCGCGCTGCAGGCGTCATCCGGATCCGATGCGGAAAGCGACGCATCGGGAGGCAGGGGCCGCAAGGAAGGAAGCGGCGGCGGCCACGGCGTGGCTGAGGGTGGCGATCGCGAGGTCCGCAAGACCGCCTTCGGCACCAAGTTCCAGAAGCAGAAGGGTCCTCGCCAGGAGGGGGACGTGATCGCGCGGCAGCTGGTGGCCGGCCAGTCGCCGACCGGCGAGAGCCGCGTGGCGCTTGAGCAGGTCGCGGGAGCGATCGCTTCCGGCTACGAGCGGGGCACCGACGACGATCCGGTGCCCGCCCACCTGCGCGAGGTGCACAAGCGCTACTTCGGTGACCTCCGCCGTACCTTCGAGCAGCGCGGCGTGGCGCCGGCGACCGCGCCCGCGGGGACTGGCTCAACTGCGTCCGGTGGCGCCGCGGCGCCGGCGACCGCTCCCGCACCACGCGCGCCGACGCCGTGACGCCGCGGCGTGCGATCGCGCGCGCGGGCCTCCGGGCGTCGTCGCTCGTGCTGGCGCTGGTGGCCATGGCGTGCGACCGCGCCCCGGAAGTCACCGTCTACACCAGCGCCGACCAGCAGGATGTGGCGGAGCCGATCTTCCGTCGATTCGAAGCCGAGACTGGAATCCGCGTGCGGGCCCGCTTCGACACCGAGGCCACCAAGACCACGGCGCTCGCGAACGCGCTCCGGAGCGAGCGCGGGCGCCCACGGGCGGACGTGTTCTGGTCGAACGAGCAGGCAGCGAACGTGGCGCTGGCGTCCGAGGGAGTGACCGCATCCGTGGGCGGGGAGGACGCGGCCCTGGCGGCGGCCGTGGCGTCGTGGCCCGCGCGGTGGCGCGATCCGGACGGGCGGTGGGTGGCGTTCGCCGGCCGCGCGCGCGTGGTCGTGCATGACCCGGAGCGGGTCTCAGACCCGCCGACGACTTGGGCCGGGCTCTGCGACCCACGCTGGCGCGGCCGCATCGCGATGGCGGACCCGAGGTTCGGCACCACGCGCAGCCACTTCGGCGCCATGAAGGCCTATTGGGACGAGCACGCCGCAGCGGGCACGTTCGATGCGTTCGTGGACGCGCTGGTGGCCAATCGGCCGATGGTGCTGACCTCGGGCAACGCGGGCGTCGTGGATGCGGTGGCGCGGGGCGAGGCGGACGTCGGCATGACCGACACCGACGACGTGTTCGCCGCCCAGGCCCGGGGGGTGCGCGTGGTGGCGGTGTACCCGCGCCATGCGCACGATCCGCTGCATCCGGCGGGCGGGACGTTCGTGATCCCGAACACCGTGGCGATGGTGGCGGGCGCGCCGCATCCGGAGGCGGCGCGGCGATTCATCTCGTTCATGCTCGAGCCGTCCACCGAGCGCCAGCTGGCCGAGGCAACGTCCCGGCACATCGCGCTGGTGCACTCGCCCTCGGAGGGAGCCGCCCCCACGGACATCGATCCATGGCTCGGCGTGGATCCGCAGGCGGTGGCGCGCGAGGCCGACCCGGCGGTGGAACGGTTCATGAAGGCCATGCGCACGGCATGGCCGGACGACTGACCATGGCGCGTCGATCCGTTGCATGGTCCGCGTGGTGGCCGGCCGTGCCCGTGGCGGCGATCACGGTGGCGGTCGTCGCGTTCGTGGCGGCGGTGGCGTGGCCGGGACTGGCGGCGGTGCCCATCCTGCTGTCCCCGTCGGTCGTTCCCGATTCCTTTGACGGAGCCGCGACCGCCCGCATCACCCTGGCGTGGGCCGCAGGCGTGGCCACCGTCGCGACGCTCGCCGGCTGGCCCGTGGGCCGCGCCATCCGCGGCTCCCGGTGGAGCAGTGCGCTCCTGGTGCTGAGCGTCGTGGCGGCCTCGTTGCCGCCGTACGCCGTGTTCTGGTCGTGGTGGCAGGCCGTCGGCCCCGGCTCCGCGCCGGGCGATTGGATCGCCGCGACTGGTCGATCCCTGCCGGTCCGCACGGCGCTGCTGGCGCTCGGGCTGGTGTCGTGGTCGTGGCCGATCGTCGCGTGGTGCGTGGCGATGCGGTCGGGAGTCGACCGCGAGGCGCGCGAACTCGGAGCCCTGGATGCCGAGCGCTGGTTGGATCGGCTGGCTCGCGCATGGCGCGAGGACCGCGCCGCGCTGTTGGTGGGGATGGCGGCCATCGCGTTTGCAGTGGCCGGCTCCACCGTCGCCTTCGATCTGGCGCAGGTGCGCACGTGGGGCTTCGAGTTGCGCGCCCTCGATGCCCAGGGCGTGCCCGCCAACGCGGTGCTCGTGGCCTCGTGGCCAGCGATCGCGCTGGCGGCGGTGTGTGCGGTGGTCGCGGCCACGCTGCCGGTGCGCGCCCGCCCCGAGGCCGTGGCGACGTGGCGCCCGGACGGCATTCCCGTGGCGGCTGCCATGGTGGTGGCCGTGGCGGTGCTGGCGCCGGTCGCGGTGCTGGTGCTGGCGGTGGCATCGCGCGGGGCCCTGGATCGCTTCGCCTCCACGGGGCTGCGCGGCGCCACGGGGACGGTGCTTGCGGCCGGGTGCGCGGGCGCCGTGCTGGCCTGCGTGGCGGTGGCCCACCTGGCGCTGGCTGCACGCGGTCGTGGCGCGGGCAGAGGCGCCCGGATCGCGCGCGTCGCCGAGCGCGTGGCCTTGGCGGCGTGGACCGTGTCTGCGGTCGTTCCGGCGACCGTCGTGGCGGTGGCCCTGGTGGCGGCATGGAACCGCGCCTGGGTCGGGCCGTTGGTGTTCGACACGCCCGCCATCGTGGTGGTTTGCCACGTCAGCCGCTTCGGCGTGGTGGCGGCGTGGATCGGTCGGGTGCCGGCCCTGCGTGAACCCACCGAGCGTCGTGACCTGCGGGAGGTGGACGGACCCGGTCTGGCGTCGACGGCGATGGCGCTCGCGCCCGAGGCTCGTGGTGCGGCGTTGGCCGCGATGGGCGTGTGCAGCGCGCTCTCGGCGGGCGAGGTCATCGCGGCCGCGCGCATCGAGCCACCCGGATGGTCGTGGTCGGCGTCGTCGATCCTCAACGCGATCCACTACCAGCATCCGGCGACGGTGCTTGGCGGCCTGCTCGCGGTGCTGGTGCTGGCGGTCCTCGGCGGCATCGCGGTGGCGCGGACGATGGTCCGGATCGATCGCGCCCGCGCGGCCCTGCTGGTGGCGGCGGTGGCCATCCTGCCCGTGCTCGTGGGTCTCGGCGGATGCCGCGACCCGGGCGCTGGCTCGGGGGGTCCGCAGATCTCGGCCGACCACTGGTTCGGGGCATCGGGCCGAGGTCGCGGACAGTTCGAGTACCCGCGCGCCATGGACGTTGACCCGCGCGACGGCTCGATCGTCGTGATCGACCGCCGCGCACGCGTGCAGCGTTTCCGCGAGGACGGCGCGTACGTGGGGGAGTGGTCGATGCCGGAGGACGAGCGAGGCAAGCCCACGGGGTTCGGCATCGGCCCGGATGGCCGCGTGTGGGTGGCCGACACGCATTACCACCGGGTGATCGCCTACGCGCCGGACGGCACCGAACTCCTGCGGATCGGCGGGTACGGCACCGGTCCTGGGGAGTTCATCTACCCGTGCGATGCGGAAGTGGGCCCCGACGGCAACGTCTGGGTCGCGGAGTTCGGCGGCAACGACCGGATCCAGGTGTTCGCCCCGGACGGAACGTTCGTCCGTGCGATCGGCGGCCCCGGGCGCGACCCGGGGCGGTTCGACCGCCCGCAGTCGATCGGCTTCCTGCCGCAGGAGGCAGGGGGACCGGCGCTGGTGGTGTGCGACGCCTGCAACCATCGCGTGCAGGTGCTGGATCTGGACGGCACGCCGCGCGCGCAGTGGGGCACCGCGGGCGCCGAGGCCGGGCAGTTGGCGTACCCCTACGGCCTGGAGGTGCTGCCCGACGGCACGGCGCTGGTCACCGAATTCGGCAACCACCGGCTGCAGCGGATCGACCTTCGCACCGGCCGTTCGCGGGGCGTGGCCCGCCGGGTCGGTGGAGCGCCGGTCCCACGGGTGCTCCATGTCCTGGAGGGCGATCGGGTTCGGTCGCTGCCTTCTGGGGAGAACGCCCTTCGATTCCCCTGGGCCGTGGCGGTCCACGGCGATCGGATGATCGTGCTGGACTCCGGTCATTCGCGGGTCCTGACGGGGCCGCTCGCCGCATTCGGCGACGGTGCTTCGGATACCGTGCGCGAGGCACCATGACCGTCGCCCTCGAGCATCCCTCGGCGCTCCTGATCCTGCTCTTGGCGGTGCCGTTCTGGTGGATGGCCCGGCGAAGCGTGCCCGTGCTCGGGCCGTGGAAGTCCTGGGGAGGGCTGGCCCTGCGGATCGTGGTGCTGCTTCTCCTGACGTTCGCGGTGGCGCGGCCGAGCATCGTCCGCGAGAGCGACGCGATGAGCGTCCTGGTCGTGGCGGATGCGAGCGAGAGCGTGCCGCTGGAACTGCGGACCCGCGCCGATCGCGCCGTGCGTGAGGCCGTGGCGCGCAAGGAGCGGCCCACCGACCGCGTCGGTGCGGTGACCGTCGCGCGCGATGCCGTGATCGCGGCGATGCCCGTGGACGCCGGCGAGCCCTCCCTCCTTGGCCACGTCGGCGACCTGCAGGCGAGCGACCTGGCCGCCGGGGTGCGCATGGCGCTGGCCACCCAGCCCGGCGACACGGTGGCCCGCATGCTTCTCGTGACCGACGGCAACGAGACCGCCGGAAGCCTGGAGGAGGCCGCGACCCTCGCGAAGGCCGCCGGCGTCCCGATCGACGTCGTGCCGCTGGAGTTCAGGCACGACGCCGAGGTGATGGTGGAGTCGCTCCGCGCGCCGACGCGCGCCCGCGAGGGCCAGTCCGTCGACCTTCGGGTCAGCGTGCGTTCGCAGCGCGCCGCCCGGGGACGGCTGCTGCTGTGGCAGAACGACGAGCCGGTCGACCTCGATCCCTCGGGCGATGGGCTGGGTTTCGCGGTGGACCTCGAGCCCGGCGCCAACCTGCTGACGCTGCCGGTCGTGGCCGACGGCACCGGCGCCCAGCGCTTCCGCGTGCGCTTCGAGCCGGACGACCCGACCGCCGACGCCGTGCCGCAGAACAACGACGGCGCGGCCGTGGTGTTCGTCGGTGGCACGGGGCGGGTGCTGCTGATCGAGCCGGAAGGCGGTACCGAGACCGATGCGCTCGCCGGGATCCTCCGCGATGCGCGCATCGAGGTCGAGCGTGCCGGTCCCGACGCTGCCATGGCGAGGGGCGTCGCGAACCTCGCCGGTTTCGACGCGGTGGTCCTGGCCAACGTGCCGCGATGGGCGATCGACAACGAGTTCGACCGCGCGCTGCATGCCTTTGTCCATGACTTGGGCGGCGGCCTGGTGGCGCTCGGCGGCCCGGAGGCCTTTGGAGCCGGCGGGTGGCTCGGGTCGGAGGTGGAGAAGACGCTTCCCGTGCGCATGGATCCGCCGCAGACCCGGCAGATCATGCGCGGCGCGCTCGCGCTCCTCATGCACAGCTGCGAGATGCCCGAGGCGAACTACTGGGGGGTCCAGGTGGCGGTCTCCGCGATCGATGCGCTGTCCAGCCAGGACTACGCGGGGCTGATCTCCCTCGGCGGCGGCGGCTTCGACGGCACCGGTTCGCGGGAGGGCTACGGCTGGGGGTTCCCGCTGCAGGTGGTGGGCGACAAGTCGCGCGCCAAGGACGCCGCCCGGCGCATGACCGTCGGCGACATGCCGAGCTTCAACACCCCGATGGAGATGATCCTCGAGGAGATGCAGCGCATCCGCGCCGGGCAGAAGCACGTGATCGTCGTCTCCGACGGCGACCCGAGCGCGCCGCCGCCGGAACTGCTCAACGACTTCAAGCTGTCCAAGGTCACCGTGACCACGGTGCTCCTGGCCGGCGGTCAGGGCCATGGCGGCCCCGAGGACCACCGGAAGATGCAGGCGATCGCCACCAAGACGGGCGGCCGGTTCTACCGTGTGGAGAACCCGCGCAAGCTGCCGCAGATCTTCATCCAGGAGGCGACCGTGGTCTCGCGGTCGCTGATCGTGGAGGGCGACTTCGTGCCGCAGGTCGTTGCCGCCGCGGGCGGGCCGATCGCGGGCTTCGACGCGCTTCCGCCGATCCGTGGTTACGTGCTCACCGTCCCGCGCGAGGGCCTCGCGCAGGTGCCCGTCACCGTGCGTTCGAAGGAGGGCACCGATCCGGTGTACGCCTACTGGAACTACGGGCTCGGGCGCTCGGTGGCGTTCACCTCGGACCTCGCCGGCCGATGGGGATCGGCCTGGGTGCAGTGGGCGCGGCTGCGGCCCTTCTGGGAACAGACCATTCGGTGGTGCATGCGGCCCGCCATGCCGCAGGACGTGAGCGTCAGCACGCGTGTCGATGGCGATCGTGCGTTCATCGACGTGGAGACGCGTGAGCAGGGGCAGGGCGGATTCGCCGCGGACACGCGTGCGCACGCCCGCCTGGTGACCCCCGGTGGCCGCGTGCGCGAGCTCCCGCTCCGGCAGGTCGGCCCGGGGCGGTTCACGGGGGAGTTCGAGGCCGCCGAGTCGGGGGCGTACCTGGCGAACGTCGCGTTCGCGCGCGTCGGGGCTTCGCCGGAGGAGGCGCGTGCCGGGAGCGTGCAGGCCGCAGTCAGCGTGCCATACCCAGCCGAGTACCGCGCGATTCGGGACAACTCGGCGGTGTTGCGCGCCGTCGCCGAGCGCACCGGTGGCCGCGTGCTCCGGCTGCAGGACGCGGCCACGTGGGAACTCTTCGACCGCTCAGACCTGGGGGCGTCTCGCGCCGCCCGGGCGCTGTGGCAGTTGGCAGCGATTCTTGCGGCCGTGCTGATCGTGCTGGACGTGGCGTGGCGGCGGATTGCGTTCGATGGCCGAGACGCTCGCGAACTGGCCGCTCGCGTCACGGGCGCGACGCCGGCCGGAACCTCGGGCGCGGTCGACGCGCTGCGCCGCGCACGGACCGGTGCCGCGGCGTCCGGCACGGCGGTGGGGAAGGCCCCGCGCGCCGCCGGTGGCGGTCCCGCCACCGGGGCCGACGGCGGCACCCGCTTCGAGGCGCCGGGCACGACGCGCACCGATGCCCGGCAACTTGCCGAGGGTGGTGCAGGGTCCGCCCCGCGGCCCGGGCCCGCGGCCGACGCGCCCGCTTCCGATCCATCCGACACCGGCGACTCGCTGGCGCGCCTGCGGGCGGCACGCCGACGCGCCCAGGAGCGCCGCGAGCCCGGCGCCGACGACGGGAGCTCCACGTGAACGTGGCGGCGCACGCCGTGCCGTGGGACGCGGGCATCGAGGACGAGGCCGTGGCGCGCGAGCGCTGCGCCGCGTTCCGCGAGGTGGCCGCGGCGTTGCGCGAACAGGTCGGGCGCCGGTTGGTCGGGCAGCAGTCCGTGGTCGACCAGGTGCTCTGGGCGCTGTTTGCTGGCGGGCACGTGCTCCTGGAGGGCGTCCCTGGGCTCGGCAAAACGCTCCTGGTGCGCTCCCTCGGCGACGCACTGCGGCTTGAGTTCTCGCGCATCCAGTTCACCCCCGACCTCATGCCCGCCGACATCCTGGGCACGCAGATCTTGGTGGAGGATGCGCATGGGCATCGGGTGATGCAGTTCCGGCCCGGTCCCATCTTCACGCAACTGCTCCTTGCCGACGAGGTGAACCGTGCCAGTCCCAAGAGCCAGTCGGCGCTGCTGGAGGCCATGCAGGAGCGATCCGTGACCGTGGGTGGGCAGACCCATCGCCTGCGCCAGCCGTTCGTGGTGTTGGCGACGCAGAACCCGATCGAGCAGGAGGGCACCTATCCGCTGCCCGAGGCGCAGCTTGACCGGTTCCTCCTCAAGGTGTCCGTGCCGGCCGTGGAGCGCGCTGACCTCATGGAGATCCTGCGCCGGACCACCGCGGGCGGCGAGCCGGAGGTGAAGCCCGTCCTCGACGGCGAACGGATCGTGCAGGCGCAGCGGCTGGCGCGCCGCATCGTGGTGGCCGAGCCCGTCCAGGACTACGTGATCCGGCTGGTGCTGGCGACCCATCCGGGCGGCGAGTACGCCGACCCGCGCGCCGGGCGCGAAATCGCCGTGGGCGCTAGCCCGCGGGCGGCACAGGCCATCATCACCACGGCCAAGGTTCGCGCCCTGTTCGACGGGCGCTTCCATGTGTCGATCGGCGACGTCCTCGCCGTGGCGCCGGCGGCCCTGCGGCACCGCGTGGCGGTGAGCTTCGAGGCCGAGTCGGATGGGTTGGATGCCGATCGCGTGGTGGCGGGGATCGTCTCGCGCCTGCCGAGGCATGCTCCGGAGGCAGCCCCATGAGCCTCTATTTCCAGGGCCAGCCCCGGCGGCAGCGACCGGAGCGGATCGATGACCTCTTGGGCAACGAGCTCATGGCGAGGATTGCCCGGCTCGACGTGGTGAGCCGCAAGGTGTTCGCCGGCAAGCTGCAGGGCGAGCGGCGTTCCAAGCGCCGCGGCCAGTCGGTCGAGTTCGCCGACTTCCGCCCGTACGTGCATGGCGATGACCTGCGCTTCATCGACTGGAACATCTTCGGCCGCCTCGATCGCCTCTTCCTCAAGATCTTCCTTGAGGAGGAGGACCTGTCGCTGATGGTGGCGATCGACAGCAGCGCCTCGATGGACTGGGGCGATCCGTCCAAGCTCGCCTTCGCGCAGCGGCTGGCGATGGCGCTCGGCTACGTCGGGCTGGTGAACCACAATCGCGTCACCATGGCGTCCTTCGGGGGCGGCTCGGGGCTGCGCAAGCTCGCGAACCTGCGTGGCCGTCGCCGCACGTCGGAGATGGGACGATGGCTGCTTGATCTCGAGGCGGGCGGTGGCAGCACGTTCGAGGAGTCGATGAAGGCGCTGGCGATGGGTCGGCAGGGCCGTGGAGTGATGGTCGTGATCAGCGACTTCCTCCTGAAGGAGGGATACGAGAAGGGGCTGCGCTACGCGGCCGGCCGCGGCTATGACCTCTGGTGCATCCAGACGCTTGCGCCGCAGGAGCTCGATCCGATGGCGCACGGGCTCGCGGGCGACTGGCGCCTCACCGACCTCGAGGATCGCGACGAGGCGGAGGTCACCGCGAGCCCCGGACTCGTGGACCAGTACCGCGCCAACCTCGGCGCGTGGTGCGCCGGTCTGCGCGACTTCGCGGTCCGGCGTTCGATCATGCACCTGGTGGTGGACACGTCCATGGACGTCGAAGCGCTCATGCTCGAGTACCTGCGGCGACGGGGGCTCCTGCGGTGACGGTGCCGGTGCTGGCCATCGCCTGGCTCACGCCCGCCATGGGCATCGCCGTGGCGTCGGTGCTGGTGCCGCTGCTGGTGGCCCTCTACTTCCTCAAACTTCGCCGGCGTCCCGCCGCCGTGCCGAGCACGCTCCTCTGGAAGCGCAGCGTCGAGGATGTGCGCGCCAACACGCCGTTCCAGCGCCTGCGACCCAGCGTCCTGCTGTTTTTGCAGCTGGCGCTCTTGGGCTTTGTGGCGTTTGCGCTGGCGCAGCCGCGGATCGACCTCGGCCTGTCCGCGGGCGGACGGACCGTCTTCCTGGTCGACGTGTCGGCATCGATGGGCGCCACGGACCTCTCCAAGGGTGCCGAGCAGACGTCCCGGCTCGACGTGGCGCGCGAGGGCATTCGCGCCCGGATCGAGTCGATCCACTCCGGCGGACTGTTCGCGGGTGCGCCGGGGGAGTGCATGGTGATCGCGTTCGCCGGCTCGGCGAAGGTGATCCAGCCGTTCACGCGCAGCAAGGGTGACCTGCTGCGCGCGGTGGATCGGCTGGAGCAGACCGATGGTGCCTCCGCGCTCGGCGAAGGGCTGGCGCTGGCCCGCGCATTTGCCACCGTGGTCGATCCCGAGTCGCAGGGGGCAACGCCCGCCGAGTCGGCCGTGATCGAGCTCTGGTCGGACGGGCGGATCGCGGACCTCGGCGAGGAGTCGATCCGCCCGGGGGAGACGCTCGTGTACCGGATGACCGGCCGGGCCGATGCCACCAACCTCGGGATCGAGGGGATTGCCGCCGAACGCAGCATCACCAACCCGGGATTGATGCAGGTCTTCGTGACGCTGCGTAACGACGGCCCCGCGGAGGTGGAGTCCGACGTCGAGTTGTGGATCGATGGCTCGCGCCGCGCCGTGACGCCGACGCCGATCCGGGTGCCGGCCGCGGATCCTGGCAATGGTGCGGCCGCCGCGCCCGATGGCGATGCGCCGGCGTCCGGCCATCGCCCCGGTGGAGCGCGTGCGCTGTTTCCGCCGTTCGTGCAGCCGAGGGCCGGCGTGGTCGAGGTCCGGCTGTCCCGGGCCGATGCGCTGTCGGTTGACGACCGCGCCGCGCTTGCCGTGGCCGCGCCGCGGCGCCTTCGTGTGGCGATGGTGGGGCCGATGGACTTTGCGGTCTCCAACGTGCTCCGGGCGCTTCCGGTGGAGCGGCTGCAGGCGCTTACCGCCGCCGAGTTCGCCGCGCTCGACGCCGATGCCGACCGGTTCGACGTGGTGGTGGCCACTGCGGCAGCGCTGCCCGAGGCGCTTGGCTCGGGCCGTTACCTCGTGTTCGGTGCCCCGCGTGGCGTCCCTGGACTCAACCCCTACGGGACCAAGGAGGGGCTGGCGGTGCGTGCGCAGCGCACCGCGCACCCGCTGCTTCGGGCGGTGAATCTCGACGACCTCTACGTCTCGATGGCCACGGCCATGGCTCCCGGAAGCGACGTGGAGTCGATCGTCGACGGCCCCGATGTGCCGTTGGTCGTCGTGGCGCGCCAGGGCGGCGCGACCGCGGTGGTGGTGGGCTTCGATCCGCTCGACAGCAACTGGCCCTTCCAGCGGAGTTTCGTCACCTTCCTCGCCAATGCGGTGGAATGGCTCGGGTCGCTCGACCAACCGGCGGCGCAGGCCGAGCATCGCCCCGGCGACGCCATCACCGCGCGGATTCCCGGGGCCGTGCGCGAGGTACGCATCTTGGGGCCATCGTTGGACGAGCGGATCCCGGTGCGGGACGGCGCGGTCACGTTCGGCCCGGTGCAACGGGCGGGCGTCTACCGACTGACGTGGAGCGACGAAGGCGCCGAGCGCCAGCTGGAGTTCGCGGTGAATCCAGCCGAGGGCGAGGGATGGATCGCGGCGGCCGAACGCGTGCAGGTGGGTACCGAGGTGGTGGACTCGTCGGGGTCGGGTGGCTCGCTCAGCGACCTCTGGCCGTACGCGCTCGCGGCGGCGCTTGTCCTCCTGGTGCTCGAATGGTGGGCGTACCACCGCCGCCACTGGGTGCGCGCCGCGCCGGGCGCCGCACCGGTGCGCCCGCTGGGTGCGGCCATGCCCGGCGCGCGCGGCGCTCCTATCATCCGTCCATGAACATTGCCGGAGCACCGCAGGGCGTCGATCGCATCGCGCAGTTCGAGAAGATGGCGTCGGCCGACCCGACCAACGAGATGGCCCACTTCTCGCTCGGGAAGGCGTACCTGGACGCGGGGCGCCACGCCGAGGCCGCGCGCAGCTTCGAGCGGTGCATCGAGCTGGTGCCGGAGATGAGCAAGGCGTACCAACTGGCCGGCCAAGCGATGATCGGCGCCGGCTGGGTCGACCGGGCGGTGGACGCGCTGACGCGCGGCTACGAGATGGCGGCCAAGAAGGGGGACCTCATGCCCCGCAACGCGATGGCCGAGCTGCTGCGGTCGGTGGGCCGCGAGCCGCCGAAGCTGGCCCCCGAGGTCGATGCCGCCGCCGAACGGCTGAAGGCCAGCGGCGCGTTCATCTGCCAGCGCACCGGGCGCCCCGGCAACAAGCTGCCGTCGCCGCCCATGCGCGGGCCGGTGGGGCAGTGGATCTTCGAGAACATCTCTGCCGAGACGTGGAAGCAGTGGATCGGGCAGGGCACCAAGGTGATCAACGAACTTCGTCTGGACTTCAGCCGCGACAAGGACCAGGAGACCTACGAGCAGCACATGCGCGAGTTCCTGGGGATCGACGCGGAGGTGCTGGCCAAGATCGGCAAGTGAGCACGCGGCGGAGGCCGGGCCGCAACTGGAGGGCGCGGGTACCTTCCGCGCCATGCCTTTCCGCGTCGCGCTCATCTCCACCGGCGGCACCATCGAGAAGACCTTCGACGAGCTGCATGGGGTCCTCCAGAACGGGATCAGCGTGCTCGACGCGATCCTGGCGTCGTTGGTGCTCGAGGGCGTGGTCATCGACCGCATCCCGCTGATGAACAAGGACAGCCTGGAGATGACCGAGGACGACCACGAGCGCATCGCCGCGGCGGCGCTGGGCGCGGCCTCGACCCACGACGGCGTGGTGGTGGTGCACGGCACCGACCGCCTGGCCGTGACCGGGGAACGCATTCATGCGCGCCTGCATGCACCGGGGGCGCCGAAGCGCGCGGTGGTGCTGACCGGGGCCATGCGGCCGTACGAGCTGCGCCGCACCGACAGCGTGCAGAACCTCACGGAGGCGCTGTGCGCGGTGCAGATCCTCGGGCCGGGCGCCTACGTGGCCATGCACAACCGGGTGCTGGCGTTCCCGGGGGTGCGCAAGGACTACGAGCGGATGACCTTCGTCCGGGGCTGAGCCGCAACTGAGGCTTAGTGCCCGCCGTGTCCGGCGGCCTCGGCGTCGGAGAGGTGCATCATCGACTTGAGCCACGGGCTGATCGCCAGGAGCAGCACGCCCGACGCGGCGGCGGCGATCGCGATCCCGCCGAAGACGTCCCCGTAGATCCCCACGGTCTCGGCCGGAGGGGGAATCACCGAGCCGTCCGCGCCGCCCTGCACGCCGGTCATCTTGGCGATGGCCGCCGCCACCAGATGGCTGAACGCGGTGGCCAGGAACCACGCGCCCATGATGGTGCTTCCGATCGATGCGGGCGAGAGCTTGGTGACCAGCGAGAGGCCCACCGGCGACAGGCACAGCTCGCCCGTGGTCTGCAGCAGGTAGCCCAGCAGGAGCCACTGCATCGCGGCCATGCCGTTGCCATCGGCGGTGCGAGCACCCATCCAGAAGCAGGCGAAGCCTGCCGCGAGTTGCAGCAGCCCGAGCGCGAACTTCACGCCGGCGCTCGGGTCCCGGCGACCGAGGGTCACCCAGATCCAGCTGAACACCGGCCCGAAGATCAGGATGAAGGTCGGGTTGGCCGCCTGGAACACGCTGGCCTTGACCTCGTTGCCGCCGACGTCCAGGCCCTTGGCCACGTCCTCGGCGTCCGCGGTGAACGTGACGCGTCCCCCCGGCAGCCCGTCCTTCTCGGCGCGCTGCGCCACCGCGATGGTCTCGAGCGTCCAGGTGGTGCCGTTGACGTCGACGCCCAAGAACTCCTGCGTCACCGCCACGTCGGTGTAGGTCTGGCCCTCGCGGACGGGTGTCCCGCCGACCACGCGGTCGACGTTGCGGTCGGTGAAGTTGTTGATGCTCGAACCCGCCTGCTCGAAGAACGCCCAGAACAGCATGCTGAAGAAGCAGAGCACCAGGATCACGGTGAGTCGGTCGCGCACTACCCGCTCGCTGCGGACGGCCGTCACGACGATCGAGCCGAACGCGATCACGCCCACGCCGTAGAGCACCCACTCCGCCACGGCGCTGTCCGAGACCAGGTAGGCCAACGGAGCCACCGCGATCAGGGTGCCGGCGAGGATCGGAACGACCAGCCTTGGGCGGATCGCCCGCCCGGAGGCGTCGCGCGGGGCGCCGATCCCGTCGGGGAGCCCCGCGCCGGACAGCTTGACGAAGCTGATCGCGCCGGCGCCCAAGAGCGCCAGTGCGATCGGCAGGTTCAGCAGGGTCTGCGTGGCGTCGTCCTTCGAGAACCAGAACATGGTCCCGACGATCGCCAGCGACGCCAGCAGGATCAGTGCCCGCGCCACGCCACGGGGAGCCACGAACGTCACCAGCCCAGTCAGCATCCCCACCGTGGCCAAACCGAAGCCCCAATGCCATCCGTAGGTCTCGCCGATGTACCCGCACACCAAGGGCGCCAGCGCTGCGCCCAGGTTGATGCCCATGTAGAAGATGGTGAACCCCGCGTCGCGCTTGGTGCTGCGCTCGGGATAGAGCGCTCCCACCATGGTGGAGATGTTCGGCTTGAAGAAGCCGTTGCCGACGATCAGGAGGCCGAGTGCGCCGAAGAGCGCCCATTCCTGCTCGAGCGTCATGAGCAGATGGCCGGCCGCCATGAGCGCGCCACCCCAGATCACGGCGAGCCGTGCGCCGAGGTAGCGGTCGGCGAAGATGCCGCCGAGGTACGGCGTCGCGTAGACGAGCGCACCGTAGGCGCCGTAGATCGCGTACGCCTGCTCGTCGTTGGCCTTGAGGAAGCCCTTGATCAGGTAGAAGGTGAGCAGGGCGCGCATCCCGTAGAACGAGAAGCGCTCCCACATCTCGACGAAGAAGAGGAGGAAGAGCCCCGGAGGGTGTCCGTCCTTGCCTGGCTGCAGGGGGCTACCGAACGGCGCATCGACGGGCGGATTCAGCTGCGACATGGACTCTCCTCGGGGATGACCCCGCGCGACGCCGGGGAAGTGCGTGCGCTTGGCGGGTCAAGATAGCGGAATGGCGGCGATGCCCGGCACGGGTGCCCGCGCTCTGCCACAATCGCGGCGTGGACGAACGAGTCATCCGCCTGCGACGCCCGCCCGTCCTCGTCGAGGTCGAGGGGCGCTTCGTGCCGTCGGGGGTCTCTCTCGACGAGGTCGATGCGCGCTGGGCGGCGCTCTGTTCGGCGAATCCGCGCTACTTCGACGGGGCGG
>JBJOIF010000242.1:0-17721 GCA_046047335.1 Planctomycetota bacterium
TCGCTGACCTGGACGGCGACGGCGACCTCGACCTGGTGGTCGTGCGCTACGTGGACGCGGATCCGGCGCGGCCGATGCCACCCGCGAGCTTCAAGGGGATGCCGGTGCTCTCTGGCCCCCACGGCTATCCACCGCGTGGCGACATGGTCTGGGAGAACCTCGGCGACGGCACGTTCCGCGACGCCACCGCTGGTCTCGGGGCCGCGATCCCCGGCTACGGGCTAAACCTCGCGGTGCTCGATGTCGACGGCGACGGCATGGTCGACGTGTTCGTCGCCAACGACTCCGAGCCGAACGCCTTGCTGCGCAACCGCTCCGTCCCGGGCGGCCCCATCCGGTTCGAGGACGAGGGGCTGCGGTCGGGCATCGCCACCAACATGGATGGCACGTCGCAGGCCACCATGGGCATCGCCATCGGCGACGTCGACGGCAACGGCCGCCCCGACGTGTTTACCACCAACTTCTCCGGCGACACCAACACGCTGCACCTGAACCTCGACGGGCGGTTCTTCGACGACCGGACGGCGCAGTACGGCCTTGGTGCACCCAGCCGCACGAGCGTCGGCTGGGCGGCGGCGTTCGTCGACCTCGACCATGACGGCGCCGAGGACCTGCTCACGTTCAACGGCCACGTCTACCCGCAGGCGACCAAGGCCACCATGGACAGCGAGTATGCGCAGCGGCCGCAGGCGTACCACCGCGAGGACGCCCGGTTCCGCCTCCTGGACGACGCGGGCCCGGGCCTGGCCGAGCCGCACCGCGACCGCAGCGCCGTGCTCGCGGACCTCGACGGCGATGGCGACGTGGACGCCGTGGTGACCGAACTGAACGGCCCGGTCCGCGTGCTGCGCAACGATCATGACGGCGTGAACGACTGGGTGCGCGTCCGGTTGGACGGGCCCGGCCGCGGCACGGGCGCCGTGGTCGAGCTGCTGGCCGGCGGGGAGGTCAAGGCTCGTCGCTGGGTCTGGGGCGGCGGCCCGTTCCAGTCCAACGCGTGTCCGGAGGCGCATTTCGGCGCCCCCGCGTCATGGGGGCAGGAGTTGTCGGTGCGGGTCCGCTGGCCAGTGCGGAACGGCTCCGCCGCGGAGTCGGTGGCGCGTGCGCCGCGCGGCACCGTCACGACCGTGGCGCATCCGGTCGGTGCCGCGTCACAGCAGCGGTGAAACCAGGTTCGCCAGGTTCTCGATGAACCGTGCCCCGATCCCGCGCCGCTCCCAGGCCCCGGGGTCGATCCGGTCGCTGTCGGCCAGGTACGAGCGCTGCAGGTGCCGCAGGCGGACGGCGAATGCCTCGTCGTACACGAGCACGCTGGTTTCGAAGTTGATCTCGTAACTGCGGCGGTCGAGGTTCGCCGTGGTGACGATCGCGATCTCGTCGTCCACGGAGATGGTCTTGGAGTGCAGGAACCCCCGGCGATGTTCCCAAAGCTCGACGCCCGCCTCCAGGAGCCGCGCGTAGTTGGCCCGGCTCGCCCACGCGGCAAGCAGGCTGTCGTTGGCGCGTGGCACGATCAGGGTCACCCGAAGCCCGCGGCGAGCGGCCACTTGGAGTGCCGCGATGGTGGCACTGTCCGGGATGAAGTACGGCGTGCTCAGCACGATCTCGCGCCTCGCCAGCTGCACCGCCGCCTGGATGATCTCGCGGACCACGCTGTTCTCGAAGTTCGGTCCCGACGGGATGATCTGCACGGGGATGCCTCCCGGCAGGAAGGGCGGCTCCGCAAGCGCCTCTTGGCTGCCGGGGATGCCGGTGTCGAGTTCCCAGTCCTCCAGGAAGAACAGCGCGAGGTCGCGCACCACCGGACCGCGGATGCGTATCCACGAGTCGATGTATGGCTCGTCGGTGCCGAGCCGCCCCCCGGCCTTGAAGTCCGGGTCGGCCACGTTCCGGCTGCCGGTCTGCGCGATGCAGCCGTCCACCACCACGAGCTTGCGGTGGTTGCGGATGTCGATGCGCGCGAACACCATCCGGACGATCGTCGCCGGGAGCGCCTCCACCACCTGCACGCCCGCCGCCTCAAGCCGCCGGCGCATCGCGCTGCGCAGGAAGTCGCGCGAGCCGATCCCGTCGGCGAGCAGGCGGACCCGGACGCCTCGCCCTGCGGCGCGGACCAGTGCGTCCGCGACCCGCTCGCCCGTTCCGTCGAGCTCCCAGATGTAGAAGATCAGGTCGACCGAGCGCTGGGCGGCATCGATGTCGGTGATGATCCACCGGATCTGCTCTTCGGCGTCGCCCGACAGCTGCACCAGGTTCCCGTTGAGCACCGCCGGCGCCCCCGACGTCTCGCCGAGTCGTGCCAACTGCAGATCCGCCGTGGTCATGGCGCCTGCGAGCACCCGCGGATCTCGCCAGTCCGCCTGCGCACCCGCGGCCGCGCGCACGATCTTGGCGTGGCGTCGGCGCCGGACGCTTCCGATTCGGTTCTCCCCGATGATCACGTAGAGCGCGGCACCGAGGATCGGCAGCGCAAACAGGGTGGCGATCCACGCGAGCGCGGCGTTTGGCCGGGCGCCCTTGGCGAACACCACCCGCACGGCGAGCGCAATGTTCACCACGAAGGCGATCCCGACGAGCCACACGAACGCATCGGCAAGGCCGTGCATCCCGAGTGTGTCGCGCAGCGTGCGCTGGATCAGCCAGTCCACCGTGGCGTCCCCGCGGTGCGCCTCACTCCAGGATCTCGACGATCTCGAAGCGCTTCTCGCCCCGGGGCAGGTCGGCGCGCACCGTCTCGCCGAGGCGTGCCTTCATGAGCGCCACGCCCAGCGGACTCGACGACGTGACCTCGATGTGGTCGCCATCATCGTCATCGGTCATGTTGCCGACCAGCTTGTAGGTTTGGCTCTTGCCAGTGGCCACATCCTTCAGGCGAACGACCGCGCCGAGGAACACCATGTCCTTGGGGATGGCGGTGTCGCCGGCGACCTGGGCCGTGCGCAGTCGGAGCTCGAGTTCCCGGATCTTCGCCTCCACGAGGCCTTGTTCTTCGCGAGCGGCGTGGTAGTCGGCATTCTCCTTGAGGTCGCCGTTGGCACGCGCCTCGGCAATGCGGGTGGAGATGATCGGCCGCTGGGCGTACAGCTCCTTGAGCTGCTGCTCCATGCGGGTGCGGTCTGCTGGGGAGATGATCTCCATCGTGTGCTCCGTGGACGGCGGCGAGGCCGCCCCCTCGAGGGGAAGGGGTGCCGGGCCTGGTTCGGCCAGCCCTGGATCGCCCCGGCTCGCGCGGCCGGGACAAAAACGGCGGACGGCGGGAGGACCGCCGCGCTCAGGAAAGGTTAGCGGAATCGTGGGCGTTGGGCAACCCCGTGCGCCTCTGGGACGCGGTGGCTCCCGCCCAACCGAGCATCGCCAGCGTCCATGGCCATCCGGCCACGGCCGGATCGAGGGATCGGCCGACGGTGGACTCGGGAGCCGTCAGCCAGAGCAAGGGGACGAAGGGCCCAAGGGCATTCGCCGCCGCCGGCCACACGCCCAAGGCATCCAGCGCCACGCCCGTCAGGGACGCCCCCATCCACGCCATGCTGGCCAAGACCGGGTGTCGTGCGCCACCAAGGGCGACCGCGGCACCCGCCGCCATGGTCCACCCCGTGATCGTGGCGTCGATCGCCACGGCGCGTCCGACTGGCCACCCCGTCACCAGGTGCAGCGGCCAATACGCCGCCTGAAACGCCACGCAGAGCGTGACGGCATCAAGAAGCGCCCGGCCGCGCGTCCACCTGGCCCGCTCCGCCAGGAGTCGCCACGTCGGCCACAGCACCACCATGGCGAACGCCAAGATGGCCACGAAGGACCGTACGCCAGGGGCATACGCCGTCGTCGTGGGCTGGATGGGCGGACGAAGCCCGACCGTGGCGGAGAACGCCACCACGGCCAGCACCACGGCCGCGAGCACCAGTCCACGCGGGATCGGCATGCGTGGATGCTAGTGGGTGGCGTGCAGGCGGAGCGTGGCCGCTCAACGCGCCAGCGTGAAGTCTCCCCGCAGGTCCATCGTCTCACGGCTGCCGCCATCGATGCGCCCGGTGCGGTCGTAGGCCAGCTGCAGCGCCGCCAGCTTCTGCATCGCCGGTACCTCGGCAGCCGACTCGTCGCCCGGAGAGCGCCCCCAGGCGATGGTGCACCCTCCATCGGTGACCAGCGACACCGTGCCCGACGACGCAAACCCCGAAACATCGATCCGCGCCAGTTGATGTCGCCACGGCCGCTCCGCCACCAACGCCGCCATCCGCAGCGCAGCATCGACCTCGGCGCCCTCCCAGCGCGCGCCGAATTCGGCGGGGCGGGGCATCGAGACGCCCCCGATGCGCAGCAGGCGCGGTCCCTTCCCGGCCGGGTACGTGCGGGGCAGGCGTCGACCGCGAGTATCGATCAGGTGTTCGCCATCCGCATCACAGACGAGAGCGATCGGAACGGCCCACGTTCCTTCAACAACCACCTCATCGACGTCCCGCCGGTGCACCTGGGTCACCTCCGGCATCCACCCGCACATCGACACGGCCTCCCGCGCACGGACGAGGCCGTCGCGATCGAATGGCGACTCGGCGATCGATCGCAGCACGGTTCGCTCGATCGCCGTCCGTTCATCCGCCGGCAGCCACGGCGGCAACTCGCGCAGCACCACGCGCACCGGCGCGGGCAAGGACCGCGACGCCACCTGATCGACCAGCCGGGGAACCCACACGCCCAGCCCCACGGCGATCGCCCCGAGTGCGATGGCCCATGCGGCGGGCGCGGCCCAAGCGGGGAGGGTCGGGGTGCGGGCAGGATCCTTGGCGGCGGGTGCGGGCGACATCGGGGGTGACATCGGCCATGTCGCCCGTTGGACGAAAAAATGCTCGGGGCGCGCGTCTGGCTCGGCCCGCAGCGGCTCAGACAGGCACGGCCTTCGGCTGCGAACTCGCTTGGTGCGGTCCGGGCCAGACGCGCTTGCGCGGGCGTGCCCGCCCCCAGGCGTCTGGCCCGGCCCGCAGCGGCTCAGGCGGCGGCACGCGAACGGGCCCGGGCCAGCGCCCGGCCCACCAGGTCCGACACCAGCTGCTCCATGGGAATGCCGGCGTGTGCGGCGGCCTTCGGAACCAGCGAGTGGTCGGTGAAGCCGGGCATCGTGTTGATCTCCAGGAACCACGGCCCCCGGGCGTCGAGCATGAAGTCGGCGCGGGCCACGTCGCGGCAGCCGATCGCGTGCCACGCGGCTCGGCTGAACGCGCGCACCGCGTCCGCCACCCCGGCGGGAAGCGTGGGGTCAAGCAAGTACTCGGTGTCGTCGCGGTTGTACTTCGCCTCGTAGTCGTACGTGCCGGTCCGTGGGCGGACCTCGATGATCGGCAGGCACTCCCCGTCAATGATGCCGACGGTCAGTTCGCGGCCCTGGATGAACTCCTCGGCCAGAAGCCGGCCGCGGCGATGCTCCAGTTCAAGCCGCGCTCGCGCCACCTCGGCGGCGTTCGTGCAGATGCGCAGGTCGACGCTGGACCCATCGTCCGCCGGCTTGATGACCACCGGGCACTCCAGCATGAACTCCGCGCCGAGGCGCAGCTCCTGCGCGCGCGGCGTGGGCACGCCCAGCGCGTCCACCGCCGCCTTGGTGGCGACCTTGTCCATGGCCAGGCGCGCGGCGCGTGCGCGGCAGCCGACGAATGGGCGACCGTCGGCCTCGAGTAGCTCCTGCAGTGGACCGCCCTCGCCCCAGGCGCCATGGAGCACCGGAAACACCACCGTGCCGGGCAGGGCCCGCAGCCCGTCGGCATCGAGCCGATCGATGGTGACGTCGTGCACGGTGAAGCCGGCGCGCACCAGCGCCGCGGCCACCTGCGTTCCCGAGCGAATGCTGACCTCCCGCTCGGCGTCCGGGCCGCCCTTGAGGACGAGCACCGAGCCGACGCCGTGGTTTGCGGGAGTGCTGTGGGTGACGCCTGCATCCATGCTGAAGACTCCTTCGCGCGTTCCGTGCGCGTGTCGCCGTCAATCCTCGCCGCGACGCCAGAAGACTACCTCGCGCTCGAGCCGGATTCCCGTGCGCGAGAGCGTCTGGTCGGCCACCGTTCGTGCGAGTTCCATCACGTCCGAGGCGCGCGCCCCGGGCTCGACCACCAGAAAGTTTCCGTGCCGGTCGCTCACCGAGGCACCGCCCACGCGCGTGCCCTTGAGGCCCGCCTCGTCGATCAGCTTGCCTGCCGAGATGCGCTGCCCCGAGACCGGATGCACCGGATTGCGGAACATGCACCCCGCGCTGTGCGCAGCCAGCGGCTGCACGCCCGCCTTGTAGGCACTGAGCTCGCGGACCCGGCGCCGCAGCGCCGCGGCATCGCCCTCGGCAAGCCGCAGCACCGCCGAGGTCACGATGCCGCTGGGAAGCGCCGAGTGCCGGTACGCGAATCCTGCATCTGTCCCGGACACGATGCGGCCGTTGCCGTCCCAATCGACCATTGCCACCGAGTCGACCACGTCGCCGATCGCACCGTGGGTTCCTCCGGCGTTCATTCGAATCGCGCCGCCGATGGTGGCCGGAATGCCGATCAGCGCTTCCAGCCCCGCAAGCGACAGGCGGACCGCCTCGTGGATCGTCTTGCCAAGGTCCCGGCCGCCGCCGACGCGCACCCGCGAGACGGGGCCATCGACGTTCACCTCGAACGCCTGGAAGCACGGCGCATCGAGCCGCACCACCACGCCATCGACGCCATCATCGCCGACCAACAGGTTGGCGCCCGCGCCCAGGATCCGGACGCGGGTCGAGGTTCGGCTGCATCGACGCAGGAGTGTGGACAGCGCATCCGCCGAGCGTGGAGTCACGAGCGCGTCCGCGGTGCCGCCCAGCCCGTACCACGTGTGCGCCGCCATCGGGGCATCGAGCTCTACGCCGACATCGAGATCGGCGAAGAGCGCCGTGCTCCACGGGTGGCTCGAGCCGCTGGCCATGGCCGCGCTCATGCGTCTGCGGCGCCACCGCGCCCGAGGAAGGCGTGCGCGATCTTCCACACCGGGCCGGCACCCATGACCACCACCAAGTCGCCGTCCGCCGCCATCACCTCAAGCTGCTCCACGATGGCATCGAAGGGATAGAGATGCATGGCGGCCACGCCGCGCGAGCGAAGCCGGTCGACCAGGTCGGAGGCACTCACCTTCTGCTTCTCCTCCTCGCTGTCACGGACGAAGTAGATGTCCGGCACGATGACGACGTCGGCCATCGAGAAGCTCTTGGCAAACTGCTCAAGCAGGAACCGAGTTCGGCTGTGCTGGTGTGGCTGGAACACGCAGATCAGCCGCTTCGGTTCGTACCGCGTGCGCAGCGCCTTCAGGGTGGTTTCGCACTCGGTCGGATGGTGCCCGTAATCGTCGTACACGGTGACCGTACCGCCATGACGCATGGTGCGATGGCCCAGGCACTGCATCCGGCGATCGACGCCGCCGAACCGCCCGAGTGCCTCGCCCACCTGGCGCCACTCGGCACCCAGCCAGTGCGCGAGGATCGCGGCGGCCGCGCCGTTGAGTGCCATGTGCTCGCCCGGCACCTGGCTGGTCCAGGTGCACACGGCGTTGCCGCCGACCAGCACCGTCACCTGCCCGGTGCGGACGTCGTACTGCACGTGGTAATCGGCGCTCGGTGCCCAACCAAAGGTGGACACCGCGCACTCGAGCCCGCTGGCCACGTCGCGGCGGTGCGCGCCGTCGGCGGCGATCAGGAGCCGGCCGCCCTGCGACGCGGGCGGGAGCAGCTGCGCGAACTCATGGAACGCCTTCACGACCCGCTCCAGCGACCCGTAGATCTCGAGGTGGTCCTCCTCGACGTTGTTGACCAACCCGATCACCGGTCGGTGGTGATGGAAGCTGCGGTTGAACTCGCATGCCTCCGCCACCAGCACTCCAGGTCGGCCGCGCAGGACGCCGTGCGGGATGGCATCCGCGCCGGTGCGGCTGCCGCCACCGATCTGCGTGCACGTGGCACCGACGATGAAACTCGGGTCAAGCCCGGCCTCGATCAGCACGAAGGCGAGCATGGCCGTGGTGGAGCTCTTGCCATGCGTGCCAGCGATGCTCACCCCGGTGCGGCCGCGCTGGACCAGCCCGACCGCCTCGGCGTACGTGACCACATCGATGCCACGCTGCTGTGCCTCCAGCAGTTCCGGGTGATCGGGCTTGATGGCGGCGCTGGCGATGACCAGATCGCAGGGCGCGGGCAGCTTGGTGGCGTCGTGGCCGATGACGACGCCGATGCCGGCGGCCTCGAGACCCTCGGTGACGTCGGAGGCGCTCTGGTCACTGCCGGAGACCACGGCCCCGCGCGCCCGCAGCATCTGGGCCAGCCCGCTCATCCCGCAGCCGCCGATCCCCACCAGCCAGATCCGCCGCCCCGCGAAGTCGGGAACCTCCATCTCCGCCAGGCGCGGTCCGGTGCTCTCGAAGAGGGTGCTTGCGGCGGCGTCCATGGCGTCTTGCACATGGACGATATCGGCAGGGGGGCGGGAAGAACCGCAGCGTTTTGGCCCGAAGGGCGTTCTTTCCGGCCCTGCGGCCCCCGCTGCCGGGGTGCCGTCTTACAATCGGGGTTCGATGGCCGCCTCCGACGACATCCGCGCGCAGGTCCTGTTGGTGGACGACGACCGGGAGCACGCGGAGACCATGGCCGATGCCCTGCGCAAGCCCGGACACGTCTGCACCATCCGGCACAGCCTGGCGGACGCCCAGGAGGAACTGCGCCATGGCGCGTTCGACGTGGTGGTCACCGACCTGGTGATGGAGACCCCGACGGCTGGCCTGGAGGTCCTGAAGTTGGCCCGGTCGCTCCAGCCGGACGCCGAGACCATCATGGTGACCGCCCACGGCGACATTCCCACCGCCAAGCAGGCTCTCCAGGGCGGGGCGTACGACTTCATCGAGAAGCCGATCGATCTGGTCATCTTCCGAAACCTCGTGCAGCGCGCCGCCGAGACCGTGGCGTTGCGGCACCGCAACGAGCGGCTGGCGGGAGCCCTGGACGCGGCGTACGGGTTCGAGGGGATCATCGGCGACAGCCCGGCGATGCGTCAGGTGGTGGCGCTGATCCGGCAGGTCGCCCCCAGCGGCATTCCCGTGCTCGTGCGCGGGGAGAGCGGGACGGGCAAGGAGCTGGTGGCCGCGGCGATCCACAAGGCAAGCCGCCGCGCCGACCGGCGGTACGTCACGTTCAACGCCGCCGGGCAATCCGAGAGCCTCCTGGAGGACCAGCTCTTCGGCCATGTCCGCGGCGCGTTCACCGGCGCCGATCGGGACCGCGAGGGCGTGTTCGAGTACGCCGACCGCGGCACGCTGTTCCTGGACGAGATCGGCGACATGCCGCTGTCGATGCAGCCCAAGCTCCTGCGCGTCCTCGAGACCGGCGACGTGGTCCGGCTCGGCTCCAACGAGCAGCGCCGCACCGACGTCCGTTTCGTGAGCGCCACCAACCGCGATCTCTCTCAGTTGGTGCGCGAAGGCAAGTTCCGCGAGGACCTGTACTACCGCATCCGCGGTGCGGAGATCGTGGTGCCGCCGCTGCGCGATCGTCGCGAGGACATCCCGCTGCTCGTGAACCATGCGGCTGGGCGGTTCGCCGCGGACATGGGCCGTCCGCGGCCCGAGGTGCCGCAGCCAGTGATGATGCGGCTCGTCGGCTACGACTGGCCGGGCAACGTGCGCGAACTGTTCAACGCCGTGCATCGCATGGTGGCGGTGGCGCAGGGCGCCGAGCTCTCGCTGCGCGACGTGCCCCCGGAGGTGCGTGCGTCCGACGACGGCAACGACGCGCAGGGTGGCGTCGGCTCGCTGGCGGGCGTCGGCCTCGACCGGCTCGAGCGCGAGGCCATCCGGCAAACGCTCGCCATGACCGCGGGCAACCGCGAGCAGGCCGCGCAAATGCTCGGGATCGGCGAGCGCACCCTCTATCGCAAGCTCAAGGAGTACGGCCTGCGCTGAGCGCGGCCGATGCCATGGACGTCGAGCCCACGCCGCCCGCGGAACCAGGCCACGGCGGTCCGCGTGCCGCGGCGCCGTCCCGAGCGCCCGTGCGGCTCGGAGGCATGCCCTGGACGCTCTGGCGTCACGTGGCGTGGGAGCTCTTCCGCACCTTTGCGGTGACCGTCTCGATCATCGTGACCGTGATCGCCTTCGGGGCGGCGGCCAAGCCGCTGGCCGAGGACGCCATCGGTGCGGACACCGTCCTCAAGTTCGTCGGCCTGGCAATGGTGCCGATGATGCAGTACGCCATGCCGTTCGCCGCGGGGCTCGCGGCCACGCTCACGCTGCACCGCTTCGCGACCGACAACGAAGTGCTGGCGATGTCCGCGGCGGGAATGTCGCCCCGCACGGTGCTGGCGCCGGTGTTCCTGTTGGGCCTGCCGCTCTTCGGCGTGATGTTGGTGCTGGTGCTGTGGATGATCCCGCAGTTCTTCACGCGCATGCAGGAGCTGGTCACCGCCGACGCGACGCAGATGCTGCTCTCCTCCGTCGAGCGCGGCGAGGCGCTGCGTGCCGATCGCCTGATGATCTACGCGGACGCCGCGCGCGAGGTGCCGGCGCCCGAGGGGGTCCGCCGGCGCCTGGCGCTCGACGGGGTGGCCGCCATCGAGCTGGCGCCCGGGCCCTCGGGCGACGTCGCCACCGAGTTCACCGCCGAGCGTGCCACGGTGGACATTCATTCCACCGAGCGAGGCACCGTTGCCAAGGTGGTGCTTGCCAACGCGTCCGTGTACCGCCCGGCGGAGGGTGCGCTCATCACCGTTCCCCTGGCCGAGCCCGAGGCGGCGGCGATCCACGGCAGCTTCGTGCGCGGCCCCAAGTTCCTCTCGATCGGCGAGATCCTGGCCCTGCGCCGGCACCCCGAGCGGTCCGAACTGGTGCAGTCGGTCGGGAAGACGCTGGCCGCACGGCTTGGGGACTCCGACGTGTCCGGATGCGTCGAGCCGATGTCGGCGGCCGGCACCATCGAGCTCGAGCAGCCGGGCACCCGCCGCAGCTTCCGCATCGCCAATGCGCGCTGGGCGAAGACTCAGCTGCGACCGGCATCGGGCACGTCATTCATCCTGGAGGAGCGCGTGGACGGGCGGCTTGTTCGATCCGCCACCGCGTCCTCCGGCACCCTGCGCACGGTGTCCGAGGCCGGATTCGCGCCGCGGCTGGCGCTCGCCGTCGCCACCACGCTGTCGGCCCGCGACGAGGCCGCGGGCCTTCCGGGCCGGTGGCCCCCTCGCGTCGACGACCTGGCACCGGCCGGCTGCCCGCTCCGGGCTTGGGACACCTCGGACGTGCCGGCGATGCTCGCCGAGGCCGATCGCCGTGCGGCCGCCGAGCCAGCGCTCGCCAAGGCCGCGGAGCAGCTGCGTGCCGTTGCGGTACGGGTCTCCCGCGATGCCGACTCGTACGTTTCGAACCGCTTCGCGCAGGCGGTGAGCGTGATCCTGGTGCTCATGCTCGGGGCCACCCTTGCGATCGCGATGCGTTCGGCGCTGCCCCTCACCGTGTACCTCCTTGCGTTCATCCCGGCGGTGGTCAACATCATCATGATCGCGAGCGGCCGGCAGATGATGGCCAGCGGCACCGTCGTCGGCGGGTTCGCCATCCTCTGGGGCGGCAACGCCGTGCTGGCGATTGCGCTGTGGCTGGCGTGGAGGCGCGTGGCGCGGAACTGACCGATGCGGATCCTCGACCGAATCATCGTCACGCGCTTCCTCGGCAACTTCGCGCTGCTGTTCGTGCTCCTGTTCACCTTCGCCACCGCGGTCGACGTGATCCTGCAGCTCGACGTCTACATGTCGGCGGCGGACGCGGTGGTGCAGCGGGGGCTTCGCGGCAACCGCTGGATGGCGCTCGGGTTCGTGCTGGTGGAGTTTCATGGCCCGCGCGTGTTCCAGTTCTTCCAGTTCATGTCCGGCCTGCTGTGCATCGGCGCCATGGGGTTTACGTTCGCGCAGATGCACCGCGCCCGCGAACTGGTGGCGATCATGGCCGCGGGCGTCCCGCTGCGGCGCTGCGTGTGGGCGGTGCTTGCCTGCGCGCTCCTGGTGAACCTGCTGCAGGTGGCGAACCAGGAGTTGGTGATGCCCCGCTTCGCTGAGCAGCTCCTGGTCTCGCAGCGGCAGATCGGCCGCGAGGGCGGCGGGTCGTTCGAGGTTCCCCTCACCGTCGACTCGGGCGGCAACCTGCTGCACGCGGTGCGGTTCGACCCGCTCACGTCGCGGATCACCGGTTTCCTTGGCCTGGAACGGGACGACTCAGGCTCGCTGGTCCGCCGCGTGACCGCGCGCGCCGCCGCGTGGGATGGCGAGCGCCGGTGCTGGGTGCTCGAGGACGGACGGTCGATGCGGCGGGAGCGGCCGAGCGCAACGCCGGGCGAGGGCGGGCCGGCCGAACCCGTGGCCGTTGACTCGTGGCCGTCGGACCTGTCCCCGAAGTCGATCACCGCGCGACACCACCGGCTGTTCGCGCAGATGCTCTCCACGCCGGAGTTGCGTGCCATCGCCGAGGCCGGCGCGATCGAGCGTTCGCAGGCGGACCGGATGCAGCTTGGGCGCATCGGCCTCGTGGCCGTGAACCTGCTGGTGCTGGCGATCGCGGTCCCGTTCTACCTCCGTCGCGGGCCAGCGAACATGCTGCAGATGAGCATCCTCTGCGCGGCGACGTGCGTGCCGGCGATCATCGTGTCCGCGGTGGTGATGGCGGCGCCGGTCGCCGGGTTGCCTCCGGCGGTGTCGGTGGCGCTGCCGGTGGCGATTCTCATTCCCGCCGCGGTCGCGCGGGTGTCGTGGCTCCCGTCCTGACGCGGTTCCAGCCGTCGGCGAGCGAATCGTCGAAGATGGTGGGCTTGAGCCCGCGCACCAGGTCCTGCGCGAGCTGGTCCATGCGTGCTCGCTCCTGCGCCAGGCGCACCGATCGCTCCGCGCGGTCCCGGACGGCCTCGAGCGGCGTGCCGTCGCCCGGATCTTCGCCTTCCATCCGGACGAGCAGGTAGCCCGTGTCGACGAGCACCGGTGGCGAGATGTCCCCTGGCTTCGACAGTGCCCACAGGGCCTCGCGCACCGCCGCCGGCACCGCCGGGTCCAGCCGGCTCATCGGGCTCACGAGGCCGCCGCGGGCGGCGCTGGGGTCCGTGCTCACGTCCGCGGCCACGGCGTCGAACGACTGACCGTTGTCGAGGCGGGCCCGCACCTCGGCCGCCGTGCGCAGGTCCGGCACCGCAATCACTCGGGCGCGGCGGCGTGCACCATGCGCCGCGTCGTGGGCGGCCACCACCTGCGCCTCCTGCACGTCCACCTCCTGGGCCACGAGTCGGCGCAGCACCGCGTTGCGCCAGAGCAGCGCGCGCCAGCGCACTGGCCCCAGTCCCTGCCGGGCGCGCAACTCGTCCATCAGCCGCTGGGCGCGCACGCGGTCGGGGTCGAGGAACTCCAGCAGCGTCGATTCTTCCCGGTCGAGGTCATCGGTGGTCGGGGCGAAACCTCGCTCGCGGGCCCGCGCCGCCAGCGCCTCATCGAGCAGCACCTCCTGGAGGGCGACGCTCCCGGCAAGTTCGGCCAGCACGGGCCGCAGCCGGTCCCACGTCACGGCCGTTCCTTGCTGGATGGCGGCGATTCCGGCCGCGCCGTCGACGCTGCGGGCAGGGGCGGGGCCCGGCACGGCGGCAGGGCGGTCGTCGGGCAGCACCGCGGTCGGTCCGATGGCCAGGCAATGCGCAATGACGGCCGAAGCGATGCTGAGCATGCCGTCGAGTCTACGGACCGGATGAGGCCGGACCCGACGCGCTGGGAATGCGGTAGATCGTCCCGCCCGACGTGGTCCGAGCCACCGGCTCCAGACGTGCGGCCACCGCACGGACCGCTTCCGGCGTCAGGGACGGATCAAGCCATCCCGCGCGCTTCCAGCGCGAGAGCGTTGTCTCGCCGATCGCCAGGTGCGTGAGCCCGCGCGTCCGCAGCGCAGCCACCGCGGCGTCGGGATCGGTGGGGTGTTCGCGCAGCGCACGCGCCAGCGGGCCGCCATCCCACACCGTTCCCCAGTCCGGCGCATCGACGCACCAGAACACGTCGGCCTCGCCCTCGCACCCGAGCCGACCGCTCTGGGGCAGCATCCAGTTGGCGAACCATGCCACTGGCATGTCGGCACCCTCGGCGTCCAGTGCACGCGCCTCGGCGGCGGTTCCTGGCCCCACCAGCGTCACTGAGGCCCCGAGGGCTGGCAGGTTGGCGACGACGCCGCGCGGGTCGTTCATCCGAGGGTCGAGCGACAGCACCCACCCCGGCTGGAGGCTCCACGCGGCAAGGACCGCCGCCGCCGCCGTGCTCGCGAACCCGCGCGCCGTGCGCGTGGCACCCGCGGTGGCAAGCGGGGCGAGCGCAGCTCCTGCCGCGGCGCAGAGCGGCACCGCGCACGGAAGGAGGAACCGTGGCTTCAGGTGCGTGGCGAACATCCAGAACGCGATCTGCACCGCGAGCATCGCCGCCAGCGCAATCGCCGCCCGCGGTGCGCGGGCCGCGATCGCCAGCACGGCCAGTCCGCCCGCCCAGAACGCCAGTCCCCATTGCGGCAACCATGGATCGGCGTCGGGCGCCTGGCCGATTCCCTCCCGGAACGCGTGGTCCCAAAGCGCCGTGAACCGTGCACCCGTGCCGAGCCCCGGTGGTGCGGAGTGCCCGGCGGCGAAGCGCGCGAACTGCTCCGGCGACCATCCGCCGCCGGCACCGCCGAACGGGAAGATGGGGGAACCAGTGTCGACCGCGTTGCGCACGAGCCACGGCAGGAGCACAAGTGCGGCCGTGGCCGCGGCCCACGACGCGGCCCGGGCCCACGCGCGCGCGTCGCCCGCATGGCCGCGCACGATCGCCCATGCCGCGAACGGAACCGCCACCATGCCGACCGCGGTGAGCTTGGCGCCGATCGCCGCGCCGAGCGCCAGCCCGACCGCGATCCCCGTCCTGGCCCGCCCGACCGGCGCTTCTTCGTCCTCCGTCTGCATGCCCGCGTGCCAGGCGAGCATCGCCGTGGCGGCCATGAGGAGGACCGCCATCTCGTTGTACGCGAGGCTGCCCGTCACCACGACCCACGGCACGCCAAGCAGGAACACGAATCCAGCACCCGCGCCCCATGTCGCGCGGCGCGGATCGGGACCGGCCAGCGTGGCCGCGACGCCGCCCACCGCGACCGCGGCGGCCACCGCCATCATCGCGTGCAGGAATTGCGGCGCCATCGCCAGCCCGTGGGGCGACGCACCGCCAAGGAGCGTCAGGCAGTGCAGCGACGATGCCTCGACGAAGTTCGGGAACGCCGAGTAGACGCAGTGCGGCAGCGTCGCCATGCGACCGAGCACGAACCACTCGCGCGGCAGTTCAAGGTGGTAGCTCAGCGCGTCGTACCCTCCGAACTCGGTGGCCCACGCCACGCCCGGCGGCAGCATCGCGGCGAACGCAAGCACGGCGAGCGCCGGCACCGCGCACCACGCCGGGGGAACCGCGATGAACGCACGCCATCGGTGCCAAGGGGAGCCGACCGTCCGGCGTGGGTCCCCCAGGAGCATGATCCCGGGCACGAGCGCGGCCCACGCCCCGAGTTGACGCATTCCGCCGCTGCCGAAGGCGCCCACCGTTCCCAGCACGGCATCGACCCAGAGCAGGGCGGCGATGCCGAGCCCCAGCGTCAGGCCCGCGTGCGCCGGATTCCCACGGGCCACATGCGAGAAGAGCAGGAACCGAACCACGCGGCCGAGGCCGAACGCCGAGCCCAGCCACGCCAGCGCGCAAACGAACGCGGCGACCATGGTGAGCGCCGGATCCAGCGCCGCCCCGGGGGTGCCCGCGATCGCCATTGCGGCCAGCAGGGATACCACCGCCATGGCCGCCACCTGCGCCATGGGCGCGGGAACGTCCGGGGCCGTCGGGCGCTCGGCGAGGGTGGGCCGTTCCATGGGCGCGGGGGATTCTCGCAGATCGCTCATGCTCCGGCGGGGCAGTGGCCGATATCCCGGTGGCGCGGCGATGGGCAGGAGCCCGTGCCGCGGCCCGCTCGGCCCACAGAAGGGAACGGAGTTCCGCATGAAGGTCCGCACCACCCGCTTCGGCGAAGTTGAGATCGATCCGTCCCGGCTGCTCGTGTTCCCGCACGGACTGCTCGGATTCGCCCGATTCCGCACCTTCGCGTTGCTGCAGCCGGATGACCGGGGCGTCTTCTACTGGCTGCAGTCGGTCGAGGATCCCGAACTGGCGTTCGTCGTGACCGACCCCGCCGCGTGGGCGCCCGACTACCACGTACCGATCCGGGCCACCGACCTGGCCAGCCTTGGACTTGAGCGCCCGGAGGACGCCACGGTGCTGGCGATCGTGAACCGCCGCGACGGCGCCATCACCGCCAACCTCCAGGGGCCGATCGTGCTCAATGCGGCCAGCCGAACCGGCATCCAGTTGGTGCTGAGCGATCGCTCGTGGAGCACGCGCCATGAGCTGGCGCGGATGCCCGGTGCCGCGGCCGCCGCGGCGCAGTCCGCCTAAACCTCCGGCCGACGGATCGGCCGGCATCCCCCTTGCCACGGAAGGCAACGCATGCTCGTTCTCTCACGGCACCGTGACGAAGCCATCATGATCGGCGACGACGTCGAGATCGTCGTCGTCGATGTTCGGGGCGACAAGGTCCGCCTCGGCGTCAACGCCCCACCCCGAGTGGCGGTGCATCGCAAGGAAATCTACGAGTCGATCCGGCAGGAGAACGCGCAGGCCGCGAGCTTCCGCGGCGCCCTCGGCCGGGTTCCCGGCGTGCCATCGCTCGCCGAACAGCGGGCCGAGGCCATTGCGCGCATCGCCGCGGCCCGCATCAGCGCCTGAACGTCTTGGGGCGGTTGGAAGGAAAAGGAAACCGGCGCCCCCGTGGAGGGGGCGCCGGTTCGTTCATCGATCGGTGGGCGCGATCAGGCGGCCATCGCGTGCGGCACTGAGCAGTGCTTGCGCGCGGTGGCGACCAAGGCGTCGAAGGTCGCGGGGTCGTGGATCGCGATCTCGCTCAGCATCTTCCGGTTCAGCAGGCAGCCGGCGCGGGAGAGGCCGTTGATCATCAGGCTGTACTTGAACCCGCGCATCCGGCACGCCGCGGTGATGCGGGTGATCCAGAGCTGGCGGTAGTTGCGGCGGCGCAGGCGGCGGTGACGCCACTTGTTGCGCAGGGCGCGCATGATGGCCACCTTGGCCTGCTGCTTGAGGCGGCTCTTGGTGCCGTAGTAGCCCCGGGCTTCGCGGAGAAGCTTGCGTCGGGCCTGGGTTCGGGCGGCGCCCTTGCGTGCGCGTGGCATGGTGTGGATCCTCGGTCTATGCCCGGCGGAGGCGGCGACGGCCGCGCTTGGGTCCCGACGGACGGGGCGGATGGGCAGGGCACGCGCCCTGCGCGTTCAATGCAGGTCGGTCAGGCGGCCGCTTCGATCTTGGCGGCTCGGGCCAGGTCATCGGCCACGTGCTGCTCCTCGGAGCGCAGGCCGCGGTTGAGCAGCTTCTTCAGGTAGCGCAGGTCGCCGGTACGCGCGTAGCGCGACTTCCGGTACGACTGGATCTGGGTGCCGGTCTTGTTGCTCTTGATGTGGCGGCTGTTGGGCGCCTTGAAGCGGACCTTGCCGCTCTTGGTGAGCTTGATGCGCTTCAGGAGGCCGCGGTGAGACTTTTGCTTGGGCATGGCTTGATCCGGTTCACGGGCCCCGCCAGTGCAGCGGGGAGAATCGCCAAGGATAACGGGACCCGG
>JBJOIF010000243.1:0-7240 GCA_046047335.1 Planctomycetota bacterium
GGGCTGGCGGTGGAGTTCGCGGAGCACCGGCAGTACGTGCCCGGAGACCCAGTGCGCCACATCGACTGGAAGGTGTTCGGCCGCAGCGACAAGCTGTATCTCAAGCGGTTCCAGCAGGAGACCAACCTCGACATCCACCTGCTGGTGGACGCCTCGGGCAGCATGCGCTACGGATCGCTTGGCCGCAAGGCCGGGTGGGGTGGGACGCGCACGGCGCGCGATGCCGCGTGGACCAAGTTTGATCACGCCACGGCCGCAGCGGCAGCGATGGCGTTCCTTGGGCTGTCGCAGCGCGATCGGGTCTCGGCATCGATGTTCGGGCCAACGACGGTCGCGCAGACGCGGTGCTCCAACACGCAGGGCCACTGGCGCGCCGTGGTCCAGTGCTTGGCGACCACGCCCGTGGATGGTCGTGCCGACCTGGTGCGCGCGGTCGACGAGTTGCTTGCCCGGGCGCCGCATCGGTCGTTGGTCGTGCTGGTCTCCGACTTCCTGATGCCTGCGTCGCGGGTGCGCGAGGCGCTGGCGAGGCTCCGCCACCGCGGCCACGACGCGGTGCTGCTCCGCGTGCTCGACCGCCACGAGATCCGCTTCGATCTGGACGATGAGGCGCCGTTCGATGGCATGGAGGGCGAGGGCGAGGTGCAGGTGGACGCCCGTGCGGTCCGCGAGGCGTACCTGGAGGTGCTGCGCGAGGACGAACGCGCGCTGGAGCGCCTGTCGATCGGGTTTGGATTCGACCTGGTGCGCATGGACACGCATGAGTCGGTCGGTCCGGCGCTGGCGGCGTTGCTGTCGCGCCGGGAGCGCATGCTGCACGGGGGCGGCGGATGATCTCCTTCGCGTCCCCGGCGCTGGCGGTGGCCGGCGCGGCGTGCGTGGCGGTTCCGGTGCTCCTGCACCTGCTGCTGCGTCGCCGGCGCACGCCGGTGGAGTGGGCGGCCATGGACCTCCTGCGCGAGGCGCTCCGGCGCACCGAGCGCCGCCGCCGCGTGGAACGATGGCTGCTTCTTGCCGTGCGAACGATGGTCGTTGCCACCGCGGCCGCCGCGATCGCCGCCCCATTCCTTGGCCAGGCGGAGACGGGCACCGGCATGCCCCGGACGCTGGTGGTGGTCATCGATGACGGCATGGCCAGCGCCGAACGGCTGGAGGATGGGACGGCACTTGAGCGATCGGTCCGCATGGCGCGGGCGCGCATCGACGCACTGTCCGAGGGGGACCGCGTGGCCGTGGTGCTGGCGTCCCGGCCCGGGCTCGGTGCCGATGCGCCGGCGTCGCTCGACCGGCGTGCAGCGCTGCAGCGCCTGGATGCGGTGGAGAGCTCCGAGCGCGCGGCGGACATGGCGGCCGCGCTGGCGACGGCGGGCGCGATCGTCTCGATGCCCGAATCCGAGGGCACCGAGCGCATCGTGGTGGTGGCAAGTGCGTTCCGCGAGGGCACCGTGGCGTCGATGCCGGCGCTCGGCACGCTTGGCACTCCGGAACGGCCAGTGCGCTTGGACGCCGAGGATGGACCGCCCGCGGTTGGCGGAAACCTGCGGATTACCGCCTTGGAAACCGATCGTGTCGCCGGCGCCGGCCCCGATGCTCCCGCCTCGGTGCGGGTCACGGTGACGCGAGACCGTGGGGACGGGACCGCGGAGGCCGTGCTGCGCGTCTCGGGTCCCACGCTGACCACGGCGGCGGAGCGGCCGATCTCGCTTGCTGTCGGGGAGCGCGAGCGCACGGTGGTGCTGCAACTTTCGGAGCGACCCTCGGTGGGCGCGGTGGACCCGCGACGAAGCGTCCTCGCGACGCTCTCGGCGGATGCACAGCCCATGGACGATGGACGTGCGGCGGTCCTGGCGTCGGTGGATCGCCTGCGTGCGGTGGTGGTCGATCGGCGGCAGTTCGGCATCGATGCTGGCGTGGACCGGCTCCCGGCGGGCGAGTGGGTGGCGCGGGCGCTGGCCCCATCGGATGCCTCCGCGATCGATGTGGTGAACGTGGACCCCGCGGCGTTTGACGGGCGATCCCTGGCGGGCGCGGACCTGGCGGTGCTGGCGCAGCCGCAACTGTTGTCCGCCACCCAGTGGGAAGTCCTGGACGCCTTTGTGCTGAGGGGCGGGACGCTGGCGGTGCTGCCGCCTGCATCCGAACGGGTACAGGCGTGGATGGCGGCGTTCATCGACCGCATCCGCGCCCCATGGACCGCTGCGCTGGAGGCGGTCCGTCTGGATCCACCGGACTCGCTCACGGCGGATCGGCCGGAGGGCGGCATGCTGCGTGCACTCGCGCCCGAGGTACCGCTGCTTGCCCCGTCGGTGGATGTTGTTCGGATCGTGCCGGTGCAGGTGGGGAGCGACTCGACGGCCGTCCAGCTTCGGACCGCGTCAGGTGCACCGGTGCTCTTGGAGTGGAGGCCCCGTGAGGCGCGGGGAACGGTGCTGCTGTTCACCTGCGCGATTGATCCGATGTGGACGTCGCTTCCGTTGAAACCACTCATGGTTCCCATGTGGCAGGAGATTGCGTCGGAGTCGCGACGGCGCTCGGGTGCGGAGCGGTCGGTGCGCGTGGGTGCGGTACCGACGGTGGACATACCGGGAGTCTCCGAACTTCGGCCAGTGGCCGCCGATGGTGGCGCGTTGCCGGGCGCACGGACCATTCCGGTGACGGCGGGGGGACGAGCTGCGGAAGCGGTGTCGCAAGCCGGGTTGCTGGAACTTGTGGACACGCAGGGGGTGGTCCGTGGCGTGATGGCCGCCGTGATCGATGTGGACGCGGCGTCCGTTCGGGAGGTGGATCCCGATCGCGTGCGGGCGTGGCTGTCGACGTCGGGCGCACGGATCGACGTGGAGGCCGTGCGCGCGCCCGTCGATGACCGTACCTCGGCCGGCACGGCGCGAACACCGCTGGACACCGGTGCGCTGGCACCATGGCTGTTCGCTCTGGCGTCGGCGCTGGCGATCCTCGAGGCATGGGTGGCGCGGCGGGCCTCGCATGCGGTGCGACCGCGGAGGTCACCATCATGATCGACTGGCCCGTCGTTCGATGGTTGCTCGGGCTGGACGCCGTGGCACCGGACGCCACCGGCATCCGCCTGGCGTTTGAGCGACCGTTGCCTTCGTGGGGATGGGTGGCCGTGTCCGTGGCGTGCGCGACGATCGCGTGGTGGTCGTATCGCCGGATTGATGCACCGCCGCCGCGGCGCCGCGCGATGGCGGCGCTTCGGGCGGCCACGCTCCTGCTCTTGGCCATGATGCTGGCCGGGCCGATGCTCGAGGTGCCTCGGGAGCGCATCGATCCGGATGCCGTGCTGGTGCTCGCGGACCGGAGCCGTTCAATGGAGGTGGAGGACATGGTGGACGCCGCCGGCGTCGCGATGTCCCGCGACCGCGCGGTGCGTGCCGTGGCGATGGACGGCGCATTCCGGTCGATCGGTGACGAGCACCGGGTGCAGTGGTTCACGTACGCCGCGGGAGCCGATCCAGTGGCCACGGATGCCGACGGCGTCCCCGCGATCGGTGAGGCGACCGGAGATCGGTCGTTGCTGGGTCGCGCCATCGAACACGCCCTGGATCGCGCCGCGGGTCGACCCATCAGTTCGGTGGTGCTGGTCACCGATGGCCGAACGACGGCGCCACCCGACCAAGCCCTGATGCGCCGGCTGCAGTCGGAGGGGGTGGCCGTGAGCGCTGTGGCGCTGGGTGCCACCGAGCCGCTCGGCGACGCCGCGGTCACCGACGTGCAGGCACCGCGCCGTGCGTTCTCCCGAGATCTGGTGCCCGTGGAGGCGGTGATCGAGCGTCGCGGACCATCGCAGGAGCGGTCGATCGCCGTCGAGCTGGTGGACGCATCGTCGGGGACCGTGCTCGACCGGTCGGAGCTCGGCCCCGGCCGTCGGGACCAGGTGCAGCTGGTGGCCCGGCCATCCGGCGCCGGCGAGGTGCGGTGGTCCGTCCGGGTGGTGTCCGAGCTTGGCCGTGACCTGCTTCCCGCCAACGATGTCCGCACGGTGCCGGTGACGCTCGTGGACCGGCCGATGCGCGTGCTGTACGTCGAGGGGTATCCGCGGTGGGAGTACCGCTATCTCAAGAACTTGCTGCAGCGTGAGGGAACGGTGGAGAGCGCCGTGATGCTGCTCTCGGCCGACCGGGACTTCGCGCAGGAGGGCAACACGCCGATCGCTCGGTTGCCGCGCACCCGCGAGGAGTTCGATCGATTCGACCTGGTGATCCTCGGCGACGTGCCGGCCTCGTTCTTCACGGTGGAGCAGGTGTCAGAGATCCGCCGCGCGGTGTCCGAGCGCGGCATGGGACTGGTGGTGATCGGTGGTGCCCAACGGACGCCGCGCGGGTGGACCGGATCCCCGCTCGAGGACCTGCTTCCCTTCGTTGGCCCACTCGAGCTGGAGCGCCTTCCCGATCCGGTGCACATGGTGCCCACAGCGGCGGCGCAGCGGCTCGGCGTGCTTCGGCTTGCCGATGATCCGAAGGATCCATTCCCAGCGGAACTGACGGGCGACGAGTTCCCGTGGTCGCGGCTCGAATGGGCGCAGCGCATCCCGTGGTCCGCGCTCAAGCCAACCACGGAGGTGCTGGCCGAGAGCCGGGAACCCGTGGACGGCGGTTCCGCGCCGTTGGTGCTCACCATGCGGTTCGGTGCCGGAAGCGTCGTGTACATGGCCACCGACGAGGTGTGGCGCTGGCGTCACGGTCGCGGCGAGGCGTATCCGGAGCGATTCTGGGTGCAGTTGCTTCGCGCCATGGCGCGTCCCTCGCTGGGCACCGGGCAGGAGGATGTCCGGCTCGCGGTCGAACCCGGTCGCGCCGTCGTTGGCGAACCCGTGCGCGTGGAGGTCGAACTTCCCGCGGGCGCATCCTCTGGTGGCACGGTGGCGCTGGAGGCGATTCCGGAGCGACCCGGCGCGGCGCCGGTGGAACTGGAGGCGACGCCGACACCAGGAGGGACGCAGGTGGCGCGGTGGGTCCCCGAGGACGTGGGTCGCTGGACGATCCGGCCGCGCGATCCGGCGCTGGCGGCCCGTGCGGGTTCGGGAGCGGCGGTGGAGGTGGTGCGCGATGACGCCGAGCTTCGTGACGCCGAAGCCGACCGCGCACTGCTGGACGCACTGGCCCGTGAGACGGGCGGCCGCGTGGTCGACCCATCCGGCATCCGAACACTGATCGAATCGTTGCCCAATCGCTCGGTGCGCACCGAGATGCCGATCCGCGATGCCATCTGGAGCAGCCCACTGGCGTTGATCATGGTGATGCTTCTCCTCGTCGCGGAGTGGGTGATCCGTCGGTGGTCGAGGCTCGCATGACGGACACGCACGGACCATCCTCCTCCCTGACCACGGCCGTCGAACGGCTCCGCCGACAGGTTCGGCGCGCGCTCCTCGCCGAACGCGTGGCCCAGGCCGTGGCGTTCGGCGTGTTGGCCGCGCTGGCCGGCGTCTTGCTCGATCGCGTCTTCCGCTTCCCGCCGATGCTCCGTGCCGCGGAACTGCTGGCGCTGCTGGGGGGCGGAGCGGCGTGGCTCGTGCTTCGGGTGTGGCCGGCGTGGCGGTTCTCCCCGCCACTGGTGGAAGTGGCGCTGCGCGCCGAGCGGGGACGTCCGGACGCCACCGGCGTGCTGGCGGCCGGCGTGGACCTGGCGACCGGGGCCAGCACCAGCGAGACCGCGGCCCTCGGGAGGAAGGTGATCGACGACGCCGCTGCCATCGCGGAACCCGTCACGAGGGGGCGCGTCGACACCCGCCCGATGCGTCGCGCCGCGGCAGGTGCCGTGGTGGCTGGGATGGCGATCGGGATCGCCTGCGGGGTCGCTCCTGATCTGGCGTCGATCGGCGCGCGCCGACTGCTTCTTCCCTTCTCCGACGTGCAGTGGCCGGCGCGGACCATGGTGGAGGCCGCCATGCATGGCGCCGTGCACCCCCGTGGGACGGCGCTGCCGCTTCGCGCCATCGCGGTCCGGGGAGAAGCATCGAGCATGCGCGTGGAGGCCGAGTACCGGGTCTTGGGCGGCTCGTCCGGTGGATGGCGACGGATCCTGCTGTCGCCGCAGCCGGACGGGTCGTTCGAGCGGCTGGTGGAGGCGGACGGGAACGCGGTGGAGGTGGTGTTCCGCACCCCGGACATGGAGACGCTGCCGGTGACTGTGCAGTTGCTCCCGCCTCCATCGGTGGTTTCGGCCACAGTGGACGTGCAGCCACCGGACTACCTCGCGGGCGTGGTGGACGCGCGCACCGCCGACCTCGGCGACGGCAGCGACCAACGTGCACTGCTCTCCCCGCCCGTGCTCGACGGATCGACGGTGACGCTGGAACTTCGAATGCAAGGGACGGTTCCACCCCCATCGGGCGATGCCCTGGCCGAGTGGTCCGCGTCGACGTTCCGGATCGATGGTGGTGATGGTCGCGCGGTGCCGTTCACGGTGAACGTGGATCCCGCCGACACCGAACACTGGACGCTGCAATGGAGTGCCGTCGGTCGTGGTGTGGTCGAGGTGAGCCCGGTCGGCGCCGAGGGCATCCGCCCGAGCGACCGGATCGCCTTCGAGGTCCCCGCCATCCCGGATACCCCACCGACCGTGTCCATTGTCGACCCAGCCTCGGACGACGCCGTGACGCCCTCGGCCAAGCCTCGCGTGGTGGCGGAGGCCCGCGACGACTTTGCCGTGACAAGATCGTGGATCGAGGTCTCGGTGGCACGGGGTGGACAAGTGGTGCGCACCCTGGATCCGGTGCCCGGGACCGATGGCCCGAGCGCGCGGGTCGAGACGGAGCTGGACATCGCCGGGATGGGCGCACAACCCGGCGACCGTGTGGTCTGCATCGCGCGCGTGGTGGATGCGTTTCGTGATGCCAGCGGCGCGCGCGCCCCGGTCTCGAGCACGCCACGCGTCTTCCGCGTGATTGCGCCGACGGAACTGATCGAGCAGGTGCGATCGCGCCTTGGGCAGATGCGTGATGCCGCGAGCCGGCTTCGCGAGGAACAGGCCGGGATCGCGGCGTCGGCGCAACGGCTGGCGCAGGAACTGGACGACACCGACCGCGCGGCACCGGGTGCGTCCGATGCTGAGCGCCCCGGGACCACTGCGGAGCGCGGCCGCCTCGCCGGGGCCGAGGCACGTATGGCCGAGCGTGTGGCGTCGTTCGAGCGGTCGCTGGGGGAACTTGCCGACCGGCTCGAGCGCAACGGGATCGAGGCCGATGGCTTGCGCGAGACGGTGGCGGAAGCGGCGCGCACGGCGC
>JBJOIF010000244.1:0-14293 GCA_046047335.1 Planctomycetota bacterium
CAGGAGCGCCATCGAGCCCGCGTGGGCGCGCAGGTGGGCGGCCAGTGCGGCGTGGTCCACCACGCTGCCGCGGCTCGTATTGATGAACACGGTGCCGGGCCGCATCCGCGCGATGCGCGCCGCATCGACGAATCCCACGTTCGATGGGCGGCCGTCGATGTGCACGGTGATGACGTCGCAGGTGGCAAAGAGCCGATCGACGTCCACCGGCTCGGCTCCCCGCCGGTCGGCCTCGGGAATGTCCAAGAGGTCGTTGAAGCGGACCCGGAACCCGATCGCGCGCGCCACCTCCGCCACCCGACGACCGATCCGTCCCATCCCGAGGACGCCGAGGGTGAGTTCGTCCATCTGCCGGCGGCCCACGACCTCCTTGCGAAGCTCGTTCCATCGCCGCAGGGTCACCGGTGCGTCCAGGAAGAGCCGTGGCCGCAGCGCGTCGCAGAGGAGGCAGGTGACGTACTCGACCACGGCCTGCGTGTTGGCGTCCGGCGTGTTGAAGCAGCGCACGCCCCGGGCCTCGCACGCCCGCAGGTCGATGTTGTCGAGGCCCACGCCGGCCCGTCCCACGACGCGCAGCCGGGGCAGCCGGGCAAGCAGGGCGTCATCCACTTGGGTGTAGGTTCGCACCACCAGGCCCTGGCAGCGTGGCGCGGCGTCGGCGAAGGTCGGGTCCTCCGGGTCCGCGACCACCAGTTCGGCCCGTTCGGCCAGCCATCCGGCGGCGGCCGGGGCGAGATGTTCCGTCTGAATGACGACCGGGCGCGGATCCATGCCGCAAGGCTACGCATTCCGGACCTTTTGGCCCCGCTTGCGCCCTTTGGCGAACTTTGGGCTTGCCTGCGGGCTAGGGAGAGGCAACCATGGGTCATCGGGCCGCGGGCCCGCCGGCCCCGACGGAGCCCCGTCATGACCGATCGAACTGCCCAGACCCGTCTTGCCTTCGTTGTCGCCGCCACCACGCTGCTGACGGCGGTCGCGTCCGCCGACGAGGTGGGGTACGACGCACTCGTGGCGCGCCTGGGTGCGGCGGCCCCCACCGGAGCGGGCGTTCGCGTCGTGCAGGTGGAGGCGAGCGAGGCCACGGGCCAGCAGAAGATCTCTCCGAACCGCACCCTCGCGGAGTTCGCCGGCAAGTCGTTCTACGAGCAGTCGGGGACCACCACCACCAGCGGCCACGCGACCACGGTGGCGCAGGCGTTCTATTCCGCAAGCGCGAGCATCGCCCCGGGCATCACCCAGATCCACCTGTACGAGGCGGGGAGCTTCCTGCAGAACTCGTTCCTTCGTACGGCCACCGCGGGCGCCACGCCGTACTTCCCGCCGGGCAGTTCCGCGGATCGCGCGCGCGTCTTCAACCACAGTTGGATCGGGTCGTTCGGCGCCGGGAATTCGGCGTTTGACAACGAAGCGCTCCGCCGCGCCGACTTCGCGATGTCCCGCGACGGCACGCTCTTCGTCTGCGGCGAGAACAACGGCGCGGGCAGCGCCATGCAGCCGCTGATGGCGTGCGGCTTCAACGGCATCGCCGTGGGGCGGTCGGATGGCCAGCACAGCGCCGGCGGCACGCCGGCGGCCAACGACGGCCCCGGGCGCATGAAGCCCGAGCTGGTGGCGCCCGGCTCGTTCACCAGCTTCTCGACCCCGGTGGTCAGCGCGGCGGCGGCGCTGATGTACCAGACCGCCGACACGCTCCCGCTGAGCCTCAACGTCAATCGTCGGCAGGGCGTGACCATCAAGAGTGCGCTCCTCTGCGGGGCCCGGCATGCAGAGACGTGGTCCAACCAAGCGCCGCAGTCCGGGTCGCAGCGCGGCGTGACGGACCGGCCGATTGATCCGGTGTACGGCTGCGGCACGGTGAACGTGGACCGGGCGCATCGCATCATTTCCGCGGACGAACGCATCGGCGAGGCTTCGGTCGAGGAGGCGGTGGATTCACTTGCGCACCCGCCGATCGGGTGGGACTTCGTGGTCTTCACGAGCGGCGGGGTGCAAGTGCACTACCGGCTGGACCTGCCGGCCGGGGCGGACGAGTTCAACGCCCTGGTCACCTGGAATCGAACCCCCACCACGGCGCAGCTGTCTGCTGCGGCCGCTGCCCCGACGATCGCGAACCTCCGCATGGAACTCCTGCGCATCGAGGACGGCGTGGCGATGCCCCTCGTCGGAAACGCGGGCCTGGGGGTGTTTGCTTCGGGCAACGTGGTGAGCGCCAGCGCCGTCGACAACGTCGAGCACCTGCACCTGCGTGGGCTTGCCCCCGGCAGCTACGTCCTGAGCGTCACCCGCGACGACTCCACCAGCTTCATCTCCGGCACGGGAACGGTGAGTTGGATCATCGATGCCCCCGAACTCCGGACCGGCGACCTGAACGGCGACGGCACCGTGGACGGCATCGACCTGGGCATCCTGCTGGGCAACTGGGCCGCCTCCGGTGGCCCCGCCGACCTCGACGGCAACGGCACGGTGGACGGTGCCGACCTCGGCATCCTGCTCGGCAACTGGGGCTAACTCCACCCGTCGCTCACGCCAGCGCAAGCGGGAAAGGCCGCACCAAGCGAGTTCGCGGCCGAAGGCCGTGCTGGTCTGCCCACGTGTCGCGTACGCCAGCGCAAGCGGGAAAGGCCGCACCAAGCGAGTTCGCGGCCGAAGGCCGTGCCTGTCTGAGCGACTGCGGCCTTTCCCGCTTGCGCGCCCCGCGCGCCCCGTGCGCGCCCCGTGCGCGCCCCGGACCGCCCGCGCCTCGACCGTAGACTCCGCGCCGCGTGCGGGCCTCTTGGCGCCAACTCCTGCTGCTGTCCGCGATCGTGGCGGTGCTTGGCGCCGCGCTGCTGTATCCGATCGGGCTGACCGTGGGCGGGGCGTTCCTTGCCGACGATGGCTCGTTCACCCTCCAGCACCTGACCTCGGCGCTCGGTGACCCGGCCACGCAGCGCGGGCTGGCCAATGCGGCCACCATCGCGACGTTGACCACCACGATGGCGCTGCTGTTGGCGTTGCCGCTGGCGCTGGTGGCATCGCGGTGCACGTTCCCTGGGAAGACGCTGCTCGGCGGACTCCTGCTCCTGCCGTTGGTGCTGCCGCCGTTCGTGGGGGCGATCGGCGTGCGGCACGTGCTGGGGCGGGGTGGGGCGCTGAACGCGCTGCTCGGCACCGAGGTGGACTGGTTGGCGCACGGGGGCATCGTGGCGATCGCGGCGATGGAGGCGATCAGCCTCTTCCCGATCATGTACCTGAACGTGGTGGCGTCGCTGGCCAACCTCGATCCGGCGCTGGAGGAGGCCGGGCAGTGCATGGGGGCGTCGGCATGGACGCGGCTGCGGCGGATCACGTTGCCCTTGATTCGGCCGGGCGTCTTCGCGGGGGCGACGATCGTCTTCATCTGGAGCTTCACCGAGCTCGGCACGCCGCTGATGTTTGAGTTCTACGACGTCACCAGCGTGCAGATCTTTAACGGCATCAAGGAGGTCGAGGCCAGCCGGCGGCCGTACGCGCTCGTGGTGGTGATGCTGGCCTTCAGCGTGGGCTTCTATCTCCTGGGCAAATTCACCTTGGGGCGCAGTGCGCACGCCATGCACTCCAAGGCGTCGATCCGCCGGCAGGAAGTGCCGCTGACCGGGTGGGCTGCCGCGGGAGCGATGGCGCTGTTCGCGGGGACGGCGCTCTTTGCGGCGACGCCCGCGATCGGGGTGATTCTGTCCAGCGTGTCCGTGCCCGGGCAGTGGTACGAGAGCGTGCTGCCGCGGGCGTTGACCACGGACCACTACGTGCAGGCGCTCACGCATCCTCTGGCGGCGGGGAGCATCCGCAACTCGCTCGTGCTCTCCGGTTTGGCCGTCGTGTGCGCGCTGGTGATTGGGTTCGCATCGGCACGCCTGCTGGCGCGCGCGAACCTGCGTGCCGCCTGGATGCTGGACGCGCTGGTGATGCTGCCGCTGGCCGTGCCGGGGCTGGTGCTCGCCTTCGGGTTCGTGGCCGTCAGCCTGCGTTGGCCGTTCGCCGGGCCGGATGCCCCGCTGGCCGGGGTGGCAAGCATCATCGGGGCGGAGCCGAACCCGTTCCCGTTCCTGGTGGTGGCCTACGCGGTGCGCCGGATGCCGTACGTGGTGCGCAGCGCGGTCGCGGGCCTGCAGCAGACCAGCGCCGAACTCGAGGAAGCCGGGCAGGTGACCGGCGCGTCGCGGTGGAGGGTGCAGCGGCGGATCGTGGTGCCGCTGATCGCGGCCAACCTGGTGGCGGGGGCACTGCTGGCCTTCAGTTTCAGCATGCTCGAGGTCAGCGACAGCCTGCTTCTGGCCCAGCGCGAGGCCGACTACCCCGTGACCAAGGCCATCTACACGCTGTTCGAGCGACTGGGCGACGGGCCGGGCATCGCGAGCGCCATGGGCGTCTGGGCGATGGCGCTGCTGGCCGTGACGCTCCTCGGGGCCAGCGCCCTGATCGGCCGCAAGATGGGCGCGATCTTCCGGGCCTGAGGCCCGGTGCCTATACTTATTGCCCCATGCCGTACACCCTCCAGCCCGACCACGGATACGGTCTCGAAGTCGAGGAGCAGTCGCGCGTCCGCCCGGCCGGCACGGCCGGCAAGATCACGGTGGACTCCGACTCGCCGGACTACCTGCGCGACCACGCTCAGGTGCCTGATCGCTGGGTCCTGAACATCGGGCCGCAGCACCCGGCCACCCACACCACGCTGCGCCTGGTCATGGAACTCGACGGCGAGCGCGTGGCCCGCGTGACGCCGCACATCGGGTACCTGCACTCGGGCTTCGAGAAGCTGGGCGAGCACCACGACTACAACCAGTACGTGTGCACGATCAGCCGGATGGATTACATCTCGCCGATCGTCAACGACATCGCCTTCCACACGTCGGTGGAGCGGTTCTTCGGCATCGAGCCGACGCCGCGCTGCAAGGTGGTGCGCACGATCATGGCCGAGCTCGGCCGCATCCAGAACCACCTGCTGTGCGTCGGCGCTGCGGCGCTCGACCTGGGCGGCTTCACCGGCTTCCTCTACGGGTTCAACGAGCGCGAGTTCATCTACGACATCGTCGAGTACATCAGCGGACAGCGGTTCCACCCGGACTGGACGCGCGTCGGCGGCGCATGGCGCGACGTGCCGTGCGACGAGACGTTCAAGCGCATGGTGAAGCACTTCGTGAACGAGCGGCTCCCGAGGGCCGTGAAGGACATGGAGACGCTGCTCTCGCGCAACCGCATCTTCATCGACCGCCTGGAGGGCGTCGGGCAGATCAGCCGCCAGGATGCGCTGGCGTGGGGCCTGACCGGCCCGATGGCCCGCTCGGCCGGTGTGCGCCGCGACCTGCGCAAGGACGAGCCCGTCCTGTGCTACGCGGACAACTGGGACGGGGAGGGCGCGGAGGCGCCCGAGTTCGACGTGGTGGTCTGCCAGACCGGCGACTGCTTCGCTCGATACCTCGTGCGCGTCGAGGAGATCAAGCAGTCGGCTCGCATCATCAACCAGTTGATCGACCGGATCCCGGCGGGCCCGTTCAACCCCGTGGACGCCGCCAAGGTGACGCAGCCGTCCAAGGGCAACATCTACGGATCCATCGAGGGCGTGATCGAGAACTTCGAGCTGATGATGTGGAACAAGGGCTGGAAGGTGCCGATCGGCGAGGCGTACTACGGCTTCGAGAGCCCCAACGGCGAACTCGGCTACTACCTCGTGGGCGACGGCACGAAGTACCCGTGGCGCGTGCGCACCCGGCCGCCGTGTTTCGTGAACTACTCGGTGATGCCGAAACTGGTCGAGGGCCACCTCGTCTCCGACGCCATTGCCGTCATCGGATCGATCAACGTGATCGCCGCCGAGCTCGACCGCTGAGCCCGCGATCCTGGACCCGAACCCCCGCACGACCCCCGGAACACAAACGAGGACCCCATGGCCTGGCCCACCAAGCCCTCCGGCACCATGCAGATCGAGCGGCGCAGCGAGCCGTACTGCACCGACGCGATGAAGCAACGCTGGACGGAGCACGTGCTCCCCAAGTACGCCACGCGCCTGGGTGCGCTGATGCCCATCCTGCACGACGTGCAGCACGCCTACCGCCACGTGCCGCACCAGGCGCAGCTCGAGGTGGCGCAGTTCCTCGGGATCAGCGCCGCCGAGGTGCTTGACACCGTCAGCTTCTACGACGAGTTCACGGTGGAGCAGCGGGGCATCGTGACGATCGGCGTCTGCCACTCCATCGCCTGCGAGCAATGCGGCTGCGGCAGCAAGGCCCTCCTCGAGCGCGCCGCGGAGCGGCTTGGCATCGTCCCCGGGGAGACCACCGACGACGGCCGGTTCACGCTGATCCCGATGGAGTGCCTCGGCAGCTGCGACACGGCCCCGGTGGCACTCTTTAACGAGACGCTGCACGAGAACCTCGACGTGGCGGCGCTTGACCGCCTGATCGACGAGGCCCGCCATCTGCCCTCCGCGCATGGAGGCCATCACTGACATGGGTGTCCCGGAGGACCCGCCGCTCGCCCGCAGCATCGGCGCCTTCTTCGGGCACATCATCGACGCCGTCCGCACCGACCCGAACGCGCCTGCCGCGGCCGAGGTCCGCCGCGAGACGACCGAGGAGCGCCGCCCCGACGGGGTCACGCTCCGGAGGACGGTGATCGAGGAGGTGGTGCTGCCGCCCGGCACGCCGCCACCGGACACGACCGGGCCCGGCACCGCCGGACCCACCGACGCCTGACCGAACGCTGAGCCAACCGATGCCCACCGCCGCCGACTTCAAGCCCGCCCCCGTCCTCACCAAGCGCATCCCTGAGGATCGCGCCAAGCGCGCCACCGTCTCGTACGACCAGTACGTGGCCACCGGCGGCTATCGCACGCTCGAGAAGGCATTGGCCATGAAGCCCGCCGAGGTGGTGGAGCTGGTCAAGGGCGCGGTGCTGCGCGGCCGCGGCGGGGCGGGATTCCCGGCGGGGCTCAAGTGGAGCTTCCTGCCGCCCGCCGATGGCGGGCCCCGGTACCTCGCCATCAATTGCGACGAGGCCGAGCCGGGCACCTTCAAGGATCGCCTGCTGGTGGACTTTGACCCGCACTCGGTGCTCGAGGGCATCGCGATCGCCGCCTACGCGTGCCAGATGCAGGTGGCGTACTTCTTCATCCGCGGGGAGTACCACCACCAGGCCAAGGTCTTCCAGAAGGCGATCGACGAGGCCTACGCCAACGGCATCTTCGGCAAGCAGGGGCTCATGCGCGGGGCCAGCGCGCACGCGGTGGACGTGGTGCTGCACCGCTCGGCGGGCGCGTACGTGTGCGGCGAGGAAACGGCGCTGCTCGAAGCGGTGGAGGGCAAGCGCGGATGGCCGCGCGTCAAGCCGCCCTTCCCAGCGGTCAAGGGCCTGTTCGGTCGCCCGACCATCATCAACAACGTCGAGACCCTGGCGGCAGTGGTGCCGATCCTGGAGAACGGCGTGGACTGGTGGAAGAAGCTCGGCGTGGAGAGTTCCATCGGCGGCATGCCGAGCTACGGCACCAAGCTGATGGGGGTCAGCGGGCACGTCAACCGGCCCAACGTCTACGAGCTCGAGCTGGGCATCCCGCTCCGCACGCTGGTCGAGAAGCACTGCGGCGGCATGCGCAACGGCAAGCGGTTCAAGGCGGCGATCGCCGGGGGCGTCTCGATGGGAGTGCTGGGCACCGACCAGTTCGACGCGCCCATGGACTTCGACATCGGGCGCAAGTACGACGTCCTCGGGCTGGGCACGGCGTGCCCGACGGTGTTCGACGAGGACACCGACATGGTGGCCGTCGCGCGCAACATCAGCCGCTTCTTCAAGAACGAGAGCTGCGGCCAGTGCACCCCCTGCCGAGAGGGCAGCGGCTGGCTCCTCAAGCTCCTCACCCGCATCGAGCGTGGTGCGGGCACCACCCAAGACCTCGACACGCTGCTGGAGGTGGCCGGCTCCATGGGCCTGACCCCGGGCACCACGATCTGCGGCCTGGCCGACGGCAACAACTGGGCGATCCGGACCATCGTGAACAAGTTCCGCCCGGAGTTCGAGCGCCGCGTCACGCCCCGGTTCGTGCCGGTGTACGTCTCGGCGGCGGGGCGCTGACGGGTGGACGCAAACGACGAGACCGCGGCCGTTGCCTTCGGCGGCGATGCATGGAACGCCGTCCCGGCGGGAGACCGGGCCTGGATCGTGGATGCGGTGCGGCGAGCCCTGGCCACCGCGGACATCCCGGTCCGCCGCATGGCCGTCACCGTCGTGCACGACGCCGCCATGGAGCGCCTCCACGGGAAGCACCTGGGGGATTCCACCACCACCGACGTCCTGACCTTTCCAGCGAGCGGGCCCGCTGATCCCGTGGATGCGGACGTGGCCGTCTGCTTCGACGAGGCGGCCCGGCGCGCCCACGGCACCGCGCACGGCGTCCGCGGCGAGCTCCTGCTGTACGTGCTCCACGCGGCGCTGCACTGCCGCGGGCATGACGACCGCGACGAGGCGTCCTACCGCCGGATGCACGACGAGGAGGACCGCATCCTGCGCGAGTCCGGCTTCGGCCCGATCTTTGCGGCCGGGGAGGCGGCGCCATGATCGGCTGGATCATCGCCGCCGCGGCGGTGCTGCTGGTGGCCGTCACCGTGCTCGCGGCGCTCAGCCTGGCCCTGGTGCAGGCGAGCGAGAGCGCCCTGGAGCGCGAGCTCGAGGAGCGCGGCAGGCTCCAGCGCGGGCGCTGGCTCCTGGGCCGCATGCTGCAGGTTGAGTGGGCGGTGTCCTTCGCGCGCACGGCGCTGCGCATCGCGTTCGCGACGCTGGTCTTGGCCGCGTTCGCTGGATTCGAAGAGCCGCTCACCCCGGGTCGGCTGGCCATCGCGTGGGCGGTGGCGGTGGCGCTGCTCTGGGCGTTCTCGTCGACCCTGGCAGGCGCCGTCGCCCGTCACGCCCCGGAGGCAACGATCGCGCGTTTCCTGGTGGCCCTGCGCGTCCTCGACGTGGTGCTCGGGCCAGTTCGCCTCCTCGCCCGCGGCGTCGATACGGCCGTGGGGTCATCGCTCGGGGCGCCCGATGCCATGGGGCGCCGCGAGGAAGAGCTGGCGAGCGCCATCGAGGACACGCAGCGCCACGGTGGACTGGACGCCCAGAGCGCTGAGATCCTGGAGAACGCGATCGAGTTCGGGGACACCACGGTCGGCGCGGTGATGACGCCGCGCCCGCGCATCGAGGGCATCGAGCTCACCGACGACCTCGCCTCCATCCGCGACTTCGCGGTCCGCAGCGGCCACTCCCGCATCCCGGTGTGGCAGGGCAGCGTCGACCACGTGGCGGGCATCCTGTACGTCAAGGACCTGGTCCGCTTCCTCGCCAACGGGTCCGAGCGGTTCGAACTTCGTCCGCTGCTGCGGCAGCCGATGCGCGTCCCCGAGTCGAAGTCGCTTCGTGAGCAGCTGCGCGACTTCCAGCACGCCAAGGTGCACTTTGCGGTGGTGCTCGACGAGTTCGGCGGAACCGCCGGGATCATCACGATCGAGGACGTGCTCGAGGAACTGGTGGGGGAGATCCGGGATGAGCACGAACCCATCTCCGACGCTGCCCCCGGCGCGTGGAAGGTGGCGGAGGGCGAGTGGGAAGCGAGCGGGTCGGTGTCCGTGTTCGAGCTGAACACGCTCCTGGAGGCCTCATTCCCGGAGGACGCGGGGTTCGAGACGTTGGCCGGGCTCATGCTCGATCGCCTCGGTTCGATCCCGCGCGCGGGAGCGACGCTCGACGAGGAGGGGTTCCGGTTCGAGGTCCTTCAGGCCACGCCTCGCGCCGTGCAGCGCGTACGGATCGTCCGCCTGCCGGGGTGACCGATCCTCGGACCGGCGCGACGGCGGGAATCAGCCGAATTCGTCGCCCCGGAACGTGCTCGCCAGATAGGCATCGCGGACGGCCGGGTCGTTGATGACGTCGCGCGGGACGCCGTCGCGCAGGTTCCGACCCTCGTGGATGATGTAGGCGCGGTCGCAGATGCGCAGCGTCTGTTGGACGTTGTGATCGGTCACCAGCACCGAGATGCCCTCGGAGGTGAGCTTGCGCACCTCCTGCTGGAGGTCCTCGACGGTGTGCGGGTCGACGGCCGCAAACGGCTCGTCGAGCATGAGGATCCGCGGGCGGTTGATGAGGGCGCGGGCGATCTCCAGGCGTCGTCGCTCGCCGCCCGAGCAGGTCCGCGCCTCCTCGCCGGCCTTGTGCAGGAGCCCGAACTGCCCAAGCAGCTCGTTTGCGCGGCGCAGTCGTTCCGCCTTGCTGATCCGCTGCAGTTCGAGGACCGCAAGCAGGTTCTCGAGGCACGTCAGGCGCTGGAACACGGAAGGCTCCTGCGCGAGGTAGCCCATGCCCGCCAGCGCATGCCGATACATGGGCAGCATGGTCACGTCCTGGCCCGCGAACCGGACTCGCCCGGCCTCGGGGGTAATCATGCCGATGGTCATCCGGAAGCTCGTGGTCTTGCCCGCACCGTTGCGGCCGAGCAGTCCAACGATCTCGCCCTCGGCGACGGAGAATCCCACGCCGTCCACGACGCGCCGGCCGTTGTACGTCTTGACGAGCCCTTCGGCGTCGAGGAGCGACATGCGGTGAGTGTATTACACTTCCTTTGTGGATCCCGGCGGCAGCGTTGTCCTTCCTGTGCCGTTTCGCCTTCGTCCCGCGTGGGCGTGGGCGTGGACGTGCCGGATGGTGGTGCTTGCCGTGTCCGGGACGTTTGTGGTGGGGTGCGTCCGCCGTGAGATCGAGATCACGTCCGCACCGAGTGGCGCGCTCGTGACGCTGAACGGGCGCGAGGTCGGGCGGACGCCGGCGCGCATCCAATTCACGTTCGACGGCGTCTACGACGTGCGACTGAGGCTGCAGGGCTACGAATCCGTGCACGGCAGCGGCCGCACCGACATGCCGGTGTGGGACTTCCTCGGGGCGGACCTCGTGGCCGAACTCGCTCCGGTGGACCTCCACCGCCTCGAGCGCTGGCACTTCCTGCTGATCCCCGACGACGACGCCAACCTCGGGCTCGGCGAGCGCGCCTCGGCGGCGCGTCGATCCGTGGAATCGATGCCCGCCGTCGCGCCCGATGCGCCGGCGCCACGTCCCGTGGCGACGCCCGAGCGCGGTCCGTCGCCGGCGGCCCCCTGACCGGCCCACAGACCAGTTCGCCGGGCCGGCCAGCGCACGCATTCCTCAGGCGGCGCTCGGCAGCCGCCCGGCGCGGGCGGCCTCCTGCAGGAGTTGGTTCAGTCGGGCATTGGCCGCGGGCCAGCGGTAGTCGTCCAGCCGGTCGATCCGTTCCCAGCGCAGTTCATCGCAGGCCAACGGCCGTGGGTCCGGGGAGTGGGGCGGCAGCGCCATGACCACCAGCGTGATCGCGATGCTCCGCTCTCGGGGCAGGTGCGGGTCATCCTGCTCGACTCGACCGAGGATCACGCCGTGCCGGGGGTCGAGCGCGAGCCCCGTCTCCTCCAAGAGTTCCCGGCAGGCCGCCTGTACGGCATCCTCCCCCGGGTCGCACTTGCCTCCGGGCAGTTCCCAGACGCCGCCCCGGACAGCACCCTGCGGCCGGTGGCCGATCAGAACCTCGGGCCCACTCGAACCGGGCCTCACCACCGCAGCAGCCGCGATCTCCAGGCGTTGGCCTCCCCCAGTGCCGGGGGCCCGGCCCGGAGCGCCGGGAGGGCCGGGGAAACCCGGGGAGTCCGGGGTTTCGGGGCGACCGGGGTGGCCGGGGGTGCCTGGGGCCGGGGAATCGGGACTCACGCGAGATTGTTTCGGAAAAAACAGGGGTTTTCAACCCAGCCGCCGCGCGGATCACGGATACTAGTCGGTCCGGGGATACGCAAGCCACGCGGCACTTCTTGGCAGCCTCGGAACGCAATTCCGGGGCTGGCGACCAGCCGCCGCCGGACGTGTCGGAGCGTTCGGCGGCGGCGCTTGCGTTCGGGGGATCGGAGATACTCCCGGGATGCATTCAGGCTCCAAGGCGCGTGCGTTCGTCGGTGCGATGGCGGCGATGTGCCTTGGCGCCTCGGCGAGCGCCATCGATGCGGCGTCCGTGCTCCTCGGCACCGACCCGGACGAGGTGGCCCCCCCGGGCTCACCGGTGGAGCCGCCGGCGGCGGCCGCGCCCCGCCCGTTCGGCGCTGCCGACTCGTGGCGCCTGGACGTGGAGGCGGACTGGATCGCCGACTTCGACGACGCCGACATGGCGCAATTGCGCGTGGGGGTGGCGTGGTTCTTCGTCGAGGACTTCGAGATGGCGCTCTACGCCACCGGCGCGTTCGTGGACCAGCCCGGCACCGACGCCGGCCTGTTCGGCGCCGACCTCGAGTTCCGGTGGCACTTCCTGAAGGGCGAGTGGTGGTCGCTGTTCGCCAGTGCCGGATGCGGCGTGGCCGGCTCCACGGCGTCGGTGCCGGCGGGCGGCACCAACTTCAACTTCACGCCTTCGGCGGGCGGGGGATTCACCTTTGATGTCGCCCCAGACGTGCGGGCGTACGTCTCGGCGCGTTGGTTCCACATCTCCAACGCCGGCACCAGCACGCAGAATCCGGGCCGCGACAACCTGAGCCTGTGGGTCGGACTCAGCTTCCCGATGTGACCGCACCCGTGTCGTCGTAGCCCGCGGGGTGCTCCTGCATCCAGCGCCAGGCGCTCTCGACCATCGGGGCCAGCGTGACGTGGCGGGGCTTCCAGCCCAGTTCGGCCATGATTCGCGCTGGATCGGAACGCAACTCCGGCGGGTCCCCCTCGCGCCGTGGCGCCACTTTCGCCGGAATCGGGCGACCCACCACGCGTTCGCATTCGGCGAGCACCTCGCGGACGCTGAAGCCGCGGCCGATGCCGACGTTGTAGGCCCGGCACTCGCGGGGACGTAGTCCGGCGATCGCGTCCACGTGGGCAGCCGCCAGGTCCTCGACGTGGACGTAGTCCCGCACGCACGTGCCGTCGGGGGTGGGATAGTCGGTGCCGAAGATCTCAAGTTCGGGCCGCTTGCCAAGGGCCGCCTGCAGCGCCGACGGCACCAGGTGGGTCTCAGGCTCGTGGTCCTCGCCCAGCGAACCGTCGGCGGCGCTCCCGGCGACGTTGAAGTAACGCAGGAGCACCGCACCGAAGTCGCGCGACTCGCGCCGTGCTGCCTCGACTTCTTCGGTGATCATGGTCTCGCAGGCGAGCTTGGCGCTGCCGTACGGATTGCACGGGCGCTGCGGCGTGTCCTCGGCGATGGGCATGCGTTCCGGGATGCCGTACGTCGCGGCGGTCGACGAGAACACGAGGCGCGGCGTGCCGGCGGCTCGCACCGCCTCCAACAGGCTGGCCGTTCCGCCGGCGCCGCAACTCCAGTACATGGCCGGGTGCCGCACCGACTCGCCGACGAGGGTGAAGGCCGCGAAGTGCAGGACGGCGTCCGGGCGTTCGGCCTCAAGCAGGTCGCGCATCGCCGCCCGGTCGCGCACGTCGACGGGCTCGAAACGGAGGCGCCCGTTGGCCATGCGGTCCAGCGCGGCGATGGCCCCTCGATGCCCACGGGCCAGGCTGTCGACCGCCACGACCCGGCGTGCACCGCGGGAGAGCAGTTCGCGAACGGTGTGGGAGCCGATGTAGCCGGCGGCGCCGGTGACCAGGTAGTTCATGGGAGCCATGGTTATGAGCGCCTTCAGGGAAAGTGGACCAGCACGCGAATCCGGAAGTATGCTACGAAAGCGGGTTGCCAAGGATGGCACCCCCAGACCGCGCTGCTCGCCGGTCGATCGCCTCGGTTTGCCACGCATGGATATCGCCTCCCCGACCCGACCCCCCCAACCCGACGCGGTTCGTTCGCCCCATCCAGGGCAGGCTGTCGCGCCGGAGGCTTCGCTCAGCCCGGTGCTGCGCCTGTCCGGCACGCCGGCCCTGGCCGGGATCCCGGCCAACGACCCGCGCTTGGTCGCCCTCCAGAACGCATGCGCCGTGCTGGCGGCCCTTGAGGCAGAGGTGGCTGCCCACGACCGGCGGCTGGCCGATGGCCAGCGACTCGACCCCATGCGCCAGGTTCGCGGCACCACGGCGCTGGAGGCGGCCGTTGCCGAGACTCGGACGTTGGTTCGGCAACTCGATGAGGCGCTCAGTGCCGCCGCCGGCAGTGCGGCCACGGCCCATGCCTCGGCGGGCCGGACCCATCCCAAGGATTTCATCCAGCCATGACCACGGAACCCGCCTTCGGGCAGGGCTCGGCCATCGACCTCGCGTCGGCGCCGCCCCATGAACTCAAGCGTGCCCTCGACGAGGCGTTCGACTATCGCGGCGATGTGACCCT
>JBJOIF010000245.1:0-2674 GCA_046047335.1 Planctomycetota bacterium
CCACGGCCACCGCCATCGCCCGAGTCCAGGTCGACGAGATCCTCCCGGCGTCGCCCACGCTGCCTTCGCGCGTGCGCGTGACGGTGCCGGGCACCTCGTACCGATTGGACCTGGTGCTCGACGGCGACGCGGCGGCGATGGCGGACCGCGTCGGCAAGCGTGCGTCCGGCGTGATCCGCGGGCGGGCGCTGCGCGCCTGGCAGGCGTCGGCGGGCGGCTGCTTCATCGAGCCGGTCTGGGGCACTCCCCGGATCGTGCAGGGACGGATCCTGGCGATCGACGTGCAGGCCAACGCGGCGCTGCTGGACCTTGCGGTCCCCGCGTGGATCGCCATCGAGCCCTCGCAGGCCGTCGGCCAGTGGCAGACGGGCGACATGCTCAATTTCTACGTCGAAAGCGGAATGAGCTTCACGCCGACCGCGTGAGTGGCTCCGCGGGGCGCATCGACAGGAAGTTCGCCAGGAGCGCCGGGCCGTCCACGGTCAGGAAGCTCTCGGGGTGGAACTGCACGCCCTCCATGGGCGCGGCCCCTGCGGGCGCCTTCCAACGCAACCCCATGATTTCCCCGCGCTCGGTGCGCGCCGAGACCTCAAAGTCAGCGCCCACCGTGGCGGGATCCACCACCAACGAGTGGTAGCGGGTGGCGACGAACGGGTTCGGAAGCCCGGCGAACACCCCACGGCCGTCGTGCAGCACCGGGCTGGTCTTGCCGTGCACCGGAACATCGTTGCGCCGGACGGTCATCCCGTGGCAGTCCCCGATCGCCTGGTGCCCGAGGCACACGCCAAGGCACGGGATGCGTCCCCGGAAGTGCATGAGGAGCGCGCGACTGACGCCGCTCTCGGCCGGCGTGCATGGCCCGGGCGAGATCACCAGGTGCGTCGGCGACAGCCGCTCGGCCGCCGACACGTCGATCGCGTCGTTGCGCACCACCTCGATCCGCAGGGCCGGCGCGATTTCCGCAAACCGCTGCACGAGGTTCCAGGTGAACGAGTCGTAATTGTCGATGAGGAGCAGCACGGGCGGCCGAGTCTAGCCCCCGTCGGTCACGCCGCCTCGGCGCGGGTTCCCGCGATCCCGTCCGGTGTCACCAGGAACAGGTCGGCGCAGATCGGGTACGGAAGCCGGGTGTATTCCTGCTCAGCACGCGCGCGCAGGCGGCTGACGAACGGCTCCGGATCCCCGGTCATCGCGAGGAACATGTCGCGGGCGGGCGCGGCCACGTAGAACGTCCGGCCAAGCTGGGCGCTGAGCCGCTCGTGCAGGTCGCCCATCAGCAGGCGTGCGGCGTCGTAGCCGTCGTGCATGCTGATGATGGCGGCGCGCCCTCCCTCGTTCGACCGGATGACCTGGACATCCAGGTTCGGTGCGTAGCGCGAGAGGTTCGCGCGCGCGATCTCCTCGAGGTCCTCCGGCGTGACGCCCCAGCGGATCATCTGCTCGGTGCCGATCGAGACCGTGTAGTGGGGCATGTCCATCACGAACACGATCACCGTGTCGTTCACCCACGGGACGTGCGCCACCTGCTCGCGGTCCAGGGTGTGAAAGATGCTCGCGGGCTGGATGCGGGGCATGATCCGACTGCGGGCCACCGCGAACGGGATGTCCAGCGATGCCAATTGATCGCCCTCCAGGACGCGGTCGACGTGGTGCTCGACGGTGCGCTGCCAGTCCTCGGGAGCCCGCTGCACGGTCCGCCAGAGGTTCTCGAGGCCCATATGCCGCCCGTCGATCGTGATCACCAGCGTCGCCGCCAATTTGATCGACCGCGATGCATGGCGGGCGCGGGCCACCTGCAGGACGGCCAGGCTGAATTCCTCGGGGGTCTCGGGAAGGTCGGGGGACTGCGACATGCGGGTGCTCCGGGCAAATGAAGTCGTGCCGCCCCCACGGATCCGGCCGGCGGGGTCATCCCGCGCGACGGCCGCTCGTGAGGGGCGGTCCGCGGAAATGTCGGATACAGGACCCGGTGGGTGAAGCCGCAATCAAGTAATTTCAAGTCCCGGAGCGCCTTCGCGTTCCGGCTGCGCGGCCTGCGCAGGCCCAGCCCCGCGAACCGCCCTCCATGCACGACGTCCTCCCCGCGTTCTTCGCCCGTCCAGGCCACCGATTCTTGGTCATTGCTGGCCCATGCATCCTGGAGGCCCCGGAGGTCAACGAGCGGATCGGCACCACCGTCCGCGATGCCTGCCGCGACCTCGGCTTCGACTACGTCTTCAAGGCAAGCTTCGACAAGGCCAACCGATCGAGCATCCGAGGGGCCCGAGGCCCGGGAATGCAAGCCGGGCTGGCCGAACTCGCCCGCCTCCGCGAGCGCCTCGGCGTGCCAGTGACCACCGACATCCACGAGCCCGACCAGGCTGCCCCGGCCGCGGCCGCCGTCGACCTGCTGCAGGTCCCGGCGTTCCTCTGCCGCCAGACCGACCTCCTGGCCGCCGCGGCCGCCACCGGGCGCCCCGTCAACGTCAAGAAGGGTCAGTTCATGGCGCCCGAGGAGATGCGCAACGTGCTCGCCAAGCTGGCCGAGGGCGGCTGCCGGATGCCGATGCTCACCGAACGCGGCACGTTCTTCGGCTACCACCGGCTCGTCAACGATTTCATCGGGCTGGGTGATCTGATCGACCTGGGCTACCCGGTGTGCTTCGACGTGACCCACTCGACGCAGCAGCCCGGC
>JBJOIF010000246.1:0-12054 GCA_046047335.1 Planctomycetota bacterium
CGATCGCAGTCCGGTGATGAACCGCGACCTCTGGGAGGCCTTGGATGCTGAGCGGGTTCGCGTACGGATCGATGCGCGCTGGATACGGGGCCACAACGAGCACCCGGAGAACGAACGCTGCGATCGCCTGGCGGTGGCGGCGATCGATGGGGTCCGGCGTTTGGGCCGACCGGCGGGCACTGGCGGATAACACGCGCGCGTCCCGCAGGCAAGGGAGAAGCGTCGATCCGCGATGGACGCGTTGCGGGGAATGGGCCGCTGCGGTATCGTTGTCCCTTCCCCAAATCGGAACCGAAGCGCACCCATGCCCACGATCAATCAGCTCGTCCGCAAGCCCCGCCGTTCGCCGGAAGCGAAGTCGAAGGTCCGTGACCTCGCCGCATGCCCGCAGAAGCGCGGCGTCTGCCTGCAGGTCAAGACCGTCACCCCCAAGAAGCCGAACTCGGCCATGCGCAAGGTGGCCCGCGTCCGCCTGTCGAACGGCAAGGAAGTGACGGCCTACATCGGCGGTGAGGGACACAACCTGCAGGAGCACTCCATCGTGCTCGTGCGCGGCGGCCGCGTCCGCGACCTGCCCGGCGTGCGATACCACGTCGTCCGCGGCACCCTCGACTGCCTCGGCGTGGATGGCCGCAAGAAGGGCCGCTCGCAGTACGGCGTCAAGAAGAAGGCCGCGGCGACCGGCAAGAAGAAGTGATCCCTCGCCCGGCGGCCTGATCCGCTGGGCGACGGGGTCGACATCACGCACCTTTCGCCTCCGGAACGTTTCCGGAGGCCCCGCCACGAACCGGCGAGTAACCGGGCGCACTTCCAAGGGACGCCAGTCCTGCGCCTGAGTGAATCGGTCGGCAGTCGCCGACGACGCCAGAGGAGATACCGATGCCCAAGAAGTTCACCGCCAGCGAATCGCAGCTCAAGCCCGACGCCCGCTACCAGGACAAGGTGGTGTCCAAGTTCATCAACTGCATGATGCGCGGCGGCCGCAAGGGTCCCGCCACGCGCGTCGTGTACCGCGCCTTCGACGAGATCCAGGGCCGCCTGGACAAGGCCAAGGACGAGAACCTCCCGAAGACCGCCATCGAGCTGTTCCAGAAGGCGTGCGACAACGTGCGGCCGGTCGTCGAAGTGCGCTCCAAGCGCGTCGGCGGCGCCAACTACCAGGTGCCGATGCAGCTCAACCGCCGCCGGCAGCAGAGCCTCACGTTCCGCTGGATCATTGAGGCCATCCGCGAGGAGCGCGGCAAGCCCATGCACCTGCGCCTCGCGAAGGAACTGATGGACGCGGCCAAGAACGAAGGCAAGGCCGTGACCACCAAGGAAAACACCCACCGCATGGCCGACGCCAACAAGGCGTTCGCCCACTTCGCGTGGTGATCCGTGCGGCACGCGGCGAGCCCTTCGGCGCGCGCTGACCCGTGCAATCCGCCAGAACCGCCCGGCAGGCATCACCGTCAGGTGATCCTGCCGGGCTTTGGCATGGCTGCGCAGGAGCGCCTTCGCGCGTCCCGCGCGCTGGTGGTTGGTTGCGGCGCGCTTGGGTGCGCGGCGATCGACCTTCTGGCGCGCGCCGGAGTCGGGCGACTGACGTTGGTCGACCGTGACATCGTCGAGCGGTCCAACCTGCAGCGGCAATCGCTGTACGTGGAAGCCGACGCCGCCGCGGGCGTGCCGAAGGCCGAGGCCGCCGCGCGACGGGTGCGGGCGATCGATCCCGCCATCCGAGTGGATGCGTGCGTGGAGCACCTTGGCCCCGGGGATGCCGAGGAGTTCGTGCGCGATGCGGACGTGGTGGTCGACGGCTTGGACAACTACGCCACGCGTTACGTCCTGAACGATGCCGCGGTGAGCGTTGGGCGTGCGTACGTGCATGCCGGTGCCGTCGGATTCCGAGGGACGGCCATGCCAGTGCTCGCCGGCGTGGCGGGCGCGCTTGGACTGCCTGCGGCCGATGCCCCATGCCTCCGTTGCCTGTTCCCCGAGGCTCCGCCGGCCGGTGCCGGCGAGACGTGCGATACCGCGGGTGTCTTCGGGCCGTTGGTGGCGGCCGTCGGTGCTCACGCGGCGGCGCTGGCGATCCGGCTGCTTGCGACCGGCGCGGAGGGCGTGGATCGATCGCTGTGGTCCGTGGACATGGAGCGCCACCGCACGGTGCGGGTGTCGCTGGACGGCTCGGCGCGGACGGACTGCCCCTGCTGCGGCCTTCGCCAGTTCCCGTTCCTGTCGGCGGACGATGACCGGTGCACCGTGCTCTGCGGCCGCAACGCCGTGCAGGTGCGGCCGTACCGCGAGGGCGCGATCGACCTGGCACGGCTCCGGGACCGCCTTGCTGGCGTCGGCGACTTCGTCATCCGCGACGGCGTCCTGGTGGGCACCATCGAGGGCGGCCTTGAGCTCTCGGTATTCGCCGATGCGCGGGCGATCGTGCGTGGCACCACCGACCTCGACGTGGCGCGCGGGGTGTACTCGCGCTGCATCGGGGAGTGACGGGCGTGCGCGGGGAAGGGCACCGCCGCGTTGCCATACACTTGCGTCATGGCTTACGCGCAACACGTCCTCTCCGGACTCCACCTCGGGCTCGGCTACGCCGACGCACTCACCGAGACCATTCCTGCGGATCGCTTCGCGGAGTTCCCGGGCAAGGACGTGGTGTGCCCCGCCTTCTACATGGGCCACCTGGCCATCTACCCGGCGCGCGCACTCGACCTGCTGGGGCGCAGCGACCTGGCGATCGCGAACCCCGCCGGCTGGGACGAACGCTTCAAGGCGGGCGTTGAAGCCAAGCCCGGCGACTATCCGTCGAAGGACGCCATCATGGACCACTTCATGGCCGGATATCGCGCGGTGGCCAAGGCGTTGGAGACGGCGCCCGACAAGGCGTTCGATCGCGAGAACCCCGCCGAGGGCCGATTCAAGGAGATGTTCCCGACGGTGGGTGGAGCGGTCACGTTCCTGTGCATCGGGCACATGCAGATGCACCTGGGGCAGGTCAGCACCTGGCGCCGCGTGATGGGCCTCGGAAGCGCGATGTGAGCGCCGCCGACGCACCATTCTGGGCGGAGTGCCTGGGCAGCGCGATGCTCGCAGCGGCTTGCATGGGCGCGGGTGCATCGAAGGCATCGCGCGGATGCGGGGCCGGGCCGGTCGCCGTCGCCGTGGGCGCTGCTCTGGCGGGCGCCGCCATGGTGACCTGGATGTCCGGCGCGCACGTGTATGCACCGCTGACGATCGCCCGGTGGAGCGTCGGCGCCGACGCCGGGGAGAGCGCCGTCCGCCTGATGGGCCAGGCGGTCGGTGCGCTGCTCGGTGCGGCGGTGGCGATGGTGGCGGCCTTGCCGTGGATGGCACGTGCCGGGCGAGCCGAACTCGAGGCCGTCCTGTGGCCACGCGCCGCGGCGCGCGCGCCACTGGCGGCGCTGGTGGCGGTGGCGGCCGCCGCGTGCATGGCGTCGCTCGTGATGCTCCGTCTTCGAGACGGATCGCTGCCGTTTGCGGTTGCTCATCCGGCGCAGGCGGCGCTCGTGGCGGGTGTTGGCCTCGCGGCGTCGGTGCTGGCGTTCGGAGCGTTCGGTGCCGCGGGTGACCCTTGGCAGGCGATCTGGGGCCGCGCGCTGTCGCGCATGCTGCCGATGTCCGAGCGACCTCCTGCCGACTGGGCCGGCGTGTGGCCGTGGCCTGCAGGCATCGTGGCGGGCTCGGTGCTCGCCGGCTGGGTGCACGGCGCGCTGACCAGTTGACTCCGTGCCGGGCGCGGCGCAACGGACTTCTATGATCCGTGGATGCGACCCGCTTCGATCGGATCGATCGCCCTCCCACTGGCCACCTGCTGGTGCCTCGCGGCCTCCGGGCAGTCGCCGTCGGGGGCATCGCCTGCGGTGGCGCCCGCCCCTTCGGCGGCCCCGGTGCAACAGCAGCAGCCCGCGCCCGTCGGGCAGGCGGCCCCGGCTGGCCCGGCCCAAGCCCTCGCGAAGATGCCGTGGTTCACGCGTCTTGGGATGCGGGCCATCGATGTCGAGATCAAGTTGCCGGTGCGTGATCAGGTGGTGCTGGTGCCCGACGAGGCGGCATTCATCGCCGAGATTGCCCGTTGGACCCCCACCGAGCGCTGGCCGGTGCTCATCGAGGACACGGCGTTCGCGCCGCGGTTCATCCGTGCGTTCAAGCCGTCGGTCGTGATCCGCCGGGCTCCAGCCGCCGAGCCTGGCGTGGCGGTCGCCGACCCGTCTGTCGTGAAGACCGCAGTGGATGGGGCGTTGGCGCGCGCTTGGGGCGGCGATCCGGCCGCGGGCGGCGTGGCCGCGTTGCGGGCGATTGGCCTGGTTCCGGCCGGGCTCGTGGTGGCATCGGCCTCAGACCCCGCATGGGTGGCCGCGCTGGCGCTCGCCGCCGGGCGCGGCCAGCCGATCGTGTGGCTCGACCAACCGCTTGGCGGATCGGCGGACGATGTTCTCGATGCCGCGCGCTTCACGGCCTTCGACGCCGCGGTGCGGGCGGCCTTCGAGACGTCCGGCCTGTCGTGGACCGGGCTCGGCGATGACCTCGATGCGCTGACCGTGTGCCGCTCCGCCGCCGGTCGCGTGGCACTCGCTTCTCCGCCGGGGGGACGTCACCCGCAGCTTCCGCCCGATGCCGGTCCATTCGCGTTGACCGATGCCCTGTGCCGGCATCCGGATGGTTCGAGGTACGCGTTCGCCGGGCACGTGTTCGGCGAGCGAGTGCGCGCGGCATACATCGCGATGTCGTCGTTGTTCCTTCGGCGCAACGACGTCTGGGAGTTCGATGGGTACGCCGGCCGTGCGGCGGCCGGGGGGTTTGCGCAGTTCTCCTTCGAGCGGGCCACGGCGGTGTTCGAGGAGCAGGGGTTCCGAACGCGCGTCTGGGCCGGCGACGACGCCGGGCCGACGGCGTGGCGATCGATGCTTCCCAAGGGGATCGAGGCGGACGTCATGCTCGTGAATTCGAGCGGCAACGCCGACTTCTTCGAGCTGGCGCAGTCGCAGCAGCTGCCATCGACCGACGTACCGGTGCTGCGCCGGCCGCTCGCCCTCTCGATGGTGCACAGCTTCTCGCTGCAGGTGCCCGACTCGCCGTGGTCGGTAGGCGGTCGATGGTTGGCGCACGGTGCCTACGCGTACGTGGGCTCCGTCCACGAGCCGTTCCTGATGGCGTTCGTGCCGCCGGCGCTGGTGGCCGAGCGCCTGGCCGCGCTGGCGCCGTTCCTGGTGGCGGGGCGGCAGTGGCCCGGCGACTTCCTGCCGCAGGTGTGGCGCGTCGCGACGATCGGCGATCCCCTGATGACGGTGCCCCCGCCCAAGACGGTCGCGATGCTCCCCGGCCGGATCGCCGCGGCGACGGTGGAGCCGGCGGAGGACGTCCGGGCCGCGGCACGCGCGGCCCTGGAGCGAATGAAGTCGGCCACCGCCGCGGCGGACGTGGCCTCGGCCGCCGCCGACGCCATGCGCGCCCTGGTGCTCACCGGCGACGATCGCGTGGCCGCCCAGTTGTGGGAGCTCTGTCGGTCGCGGGGCGCGGGTGAAGCGGTCGCACCGCTGTCGCTCGGTTCGATCTTCCGGGCAGGGACGCGCGCGCAGTTCATGCAAGCGTGGCCGCTCGTGACGTCGCCGTCCAATGAGGAGCGGGACATGCTTTGGCAGCTGTGGTCGGTCGACTTGGCCACTCTGGCCGATCCGGCGACCGTGAAGGTGCTGAAGGCTGCGGTGCGGGGGCCCAAGCTGCACCAGGACGCCCAGGCGTTGCTGCCCGGGGTGCGCAATACCGAGGGCGGAGTGGCCGCGATGGAGTGGCTCAACTCGTTGATCCAGCGCGCCACCGATGCCGAGGTCAAGCGCCGGCTCGCGCAGCTTCAGGGTTGAGCCACGGCTGCGCCCGGCGTTCGGGCGGATCCGGCGCGGATCCGGATGCGCTCGCTGACCCGGGCCGGATCGTGCTCGAAGACCTCGGGTGCGCCGGGCGCGCGCGGCCGACGGACGCCGAGGAATCGGTCGTTGGCCGCCTGCTCGGTGCTGGCGAGAAGCGCCACCATCCCGGCGAGCGTCGGGTGCAACCGATCGCCTTGGATCAGCGCCCCGTCCGATGCCTCGCTCCAGGTTCGTCTGCCCGCCTCGAACGGGCGTCCGTCGCGCAGGTTGGCCACCAGGCGCGAGAGCGCCATCACCGCGACCCGTGGATGGCGGCCCGCCCACTCGCGGATGCGCGCGTTGGCTTCATCCAGCGTGGTTGGTGCTGGCATCTGGGCACGCGTCAGCATGCGGCCCACGGCTTCTGACATGTCGGGAAGGTCGCCGACGACCAGCGGGATGCCGGCCGCCACGATCGGGGCGAGTGCGTCCAGTCCAGCGTCCAGCAGCTCAAGTCGCTGCGACTCGTCGCGGATCGGTCGCCCGGAGGCGCCGCGGGCCCCGTAGGCGAACCAGAAGAGGAAGTCGCTGGCAAGGACGATGGTCGGTGGCGGGTCCATCGCCATCGTCTCGGCCACCTGCGCTCGGCCCACCGCCACCGGGTTGCCGAAGAACATGGCGGTGGCGTCGCCGGAGATGCGGCCGTCGCCGGTCCGGGCGGCTTCGGCCACCTCCGCCAAGCCGAGTGGCCGCAGTCGCTCCGGATTGGTCCGCGGCAACGGCGGGCGAACCCCGAAGCCGGCGCTTGCGCTCGCGCCGATCACGTGCACGCGCGACCACAGCGCGCCGCGATCGATGCCCGGGAGCGTGCCGCGGCCGAGGGCATCCGGCATCACCGCCGGGGAAGCCGAGAGCAGCACGGCCGCTAGTGATAGGAGGGCTGCAGCAGGAAGCAGCCGGAATCCCACCCGCGCGGTCACGGCATCTCCCCACCGTGTGGCAGGACTCGCACCTGCATCTTCGGGCCGGCAACCAGGTGCCCGGGCTGCACGCTGCGCGTGACGAACACCCCGCCCGCCACCACGCTGCCTGCGCCGATCACCGTGTCGCCACCCAGGATCGTGGCCCCCGCGTAGACGGTGACATCGTCCTCGAGCGTGGGATGACGCTTGGTGCCCCGGCGCAGCGTGCCGTCGGGCTCGGCCTCGAAGCGCAGCGCGCCCAGCGTGACGCCTTGGTAGATCCGGCAGCCACGCCCGATCGTGCATGTCTCGCCGATCACCACCCCGGTGCCATGATCGATGAACGTGCCGGCGCCGATCGTCGCGCCGGGGTGGATGTCGATGCCTGTCTCGGCGTGTGCGATCTCGGCGATCAGGCGCGGCAGGATGGGAACGCCGCGCGTCCAGAGCTCGTGGGCGAACCGGTGCGCCAGCAGGGCGGAGATGCCCGGGTAGCAGACGATCACCTCGGCCCGACTGCGGGCCGCCGGGTCGCCTCGATACGCGGCCTCCACGTCCTGCGCGATCGCATCGCGCAGGTCAGGGATGGCCTGCAGTACCGCGGCAGCGATCGAATCGGCGCGGTCCGCCAGGGTGATGATCTCGCGGGCCTCGTCGGTGATGGATGCCGTCGGTGCACCGTGGTGGATGGCGCCCTCGACGGCGACGCGGAGCATCGATCGCAGGGCGGCCACCCGCTCGGCGGCGAACGACGTTGCGTCGGCGTGCGTGGCCGCGTGCGCCGTCGGGTGGAATCCCGGGAAGACGAGCTCGCGCACCGCGTCGAGGAGCCGGGCCGCGGTGGACCGCTCTGGCACCGCTGGCCTCCCGAGGAGCGACAGCTCCGGGTGCGCCGCGATCGAACAGGCGATGCGCGCCGCCAAGGCCTCGTCCGGGGTGCCGGATTGGTGCTCCATCACGTCGGGGATGCTAGCCCATTGCGCTATCCTGCCTGCCCTGTGCGCCAACGGCGCGCGTCCCCACGAACCCTCGGGAGCAGCACATGGCGATCCTCATCGACGGCAACACCTCGGTCATCTGTCAGGGCATCACCGGCTCCTCCGGCGCCTTCCACACCAAGGGGTGCTTCGACTACGGCACCCGGATGGTCGGCGGAACCACCCCCGGCAAGGGCGGCCAGAAGGACGCCAACGGACTCCCGATCTTCGACACGGTTGCGCAGGCGGTGCGATCGACCGGGGCCACCGCGAGCATGATCTTCGTGCCGCCGCCGTTCGCGGGTGATGCAATCATGGAGGCTGCCGATGCCGGCATCCGCACCGTGGTAGCGATCACCGAGGGCATCCCGGTGCAGGACATGGTGCGCGTTCGCGCCCGGCTCGAGCGGTACCCCGACACCGTGCTCGTCGGGCCGAATTGCCCCGGCGTGATCACACCGGGGCGCCGCACCGACGTGGCGGGCAAGTACGTGGGCGGCTGCAAGATCGGCATCATGCCCGGCTACATCCACACCCATCGCCTCGATGCGTCCACGGGCAAGGCGGTCGGCATCGTCAGCCGCTCGGGCACGTTGACCTACGAGGCGGTCTGGCAGACCAGCGATCGCGGCATCGGCCAGTCCACGTGCGTCGGCATCGGCGGCGACCCGGTGAAGGGGTTGAACTTCATCGAAGTTCTTGAGATGTTCGCGGCCGACCAGGACACCGACGGTGTGATCATGATCGGTGAGATCGGCGGGACCGACGAGGTGGAGGCCGGCCGCTGGATCGCGGAACACATGCGTCACAAGCCGGTGGTGGCCTTCATCGCCGGCCGCACCGCACCTCCGGGACGTCGGATGGGCCATGCGGGTGCGATCATCGGCGGCGCGGACGACACCGCGCAGTCCAAGATGGATGCATTGCGCGCGTCCGGCATCACGGTGGCGGAAAGCCCGGCGGACCTCGGGTCGGCGATGGCGTCGGCCCTGCGGATCGGCGCCCCGGCCCCCGTCGCGGTGCTCGCGTGACCGCACCGGCGGGCGCCGGATGGATGGGGCCGTACCGCTCGCGCACGATGCTGGTGCTGCTGGCGGTGGGCGTGGCCTGCGGACTGCCGAACATGGTGGCCACCCAAGTGGCCCCGGCGTGGGCCACCGAGGCCGGCTGGGGGGTGGAGTGGGTGGGCTACCTGGCGTTTGTGCAGCTGCCCTACGCGCTCAAATTCCTGTGGGCGCCAGTGGTCGACCGCGTGCGCTTGCCGTGGGTTGGCCATCTCGGCCGGCGTCGTTCGTGGATGGTGCTCACGCAAGTCGCGTGTGCCGCAGCGATGGTGGCCCTCGCCGCGTCCGGTGCGGGGAACTCGGGATGGGGTGCGGTGCGATTCATGGCCGTGCTGACGGTCATGGTCTTCGCCAGCGCCACGCTTGACGTGGTGGCGTCGGCGTTCCAGGCAGAGTCGCTCGAGGAGCGCGAGCTCGGTGCCGGGGCGGGGATGTTCGTGAGCGGGTATCGGGTGGCGTTCGCCGTGCTCGGCGCGGGCGCATTCATTGTGGCCGGGCGCGTCGGGGCTGGCGGTCCGGGATGGGCGTGGGCGACCGCCGGGCTCGGGGCGTGCACCTTGGCCATGGTGCCCGTCACGCTCGTCGCGCACGAGCCGCGCATGCACGGCGCGCCGGAACCGGGGCTCCGGGCGGCGTTGGTGGAACCCGTCGCCGGATTCTGGCGTGCCTGGGGTCGAAGGTCCATCGCGCTGGCGTTGTTTGTCCTGCTCTTTCGCCTGCCGGACCAGCTCGGCAATGCGATGACGATGCCGCTGCTCCTGAAGGGACTTGGATATTCGCCCGAGCAGCTGGCATGGGTGCGGCAGGGACTGGGATTCGGGTTGACGATCGCCGGGGCCGTGGCGGGCGGGTGGATGGTGGCGCGGACCGGGATCGTGGCGTGCCTGTGGACGTTCGGCATCCTTCAGGCGGCCAGCAACGCGGGGTTCATGGCGCTGGCGTGGTGGTTCGGTGCGTCCGTCGACGCTCCGGCAGCGGCCTCGGCACCGTGGGTTCCCCTGATGGCGGTGATCGCGATCGAGAGTTTCTGCGGCGGACTCGTGGCCGCTGGGTTCGTGGCCTTCCTGATGGCCGTGTGCGATCGGCGCCACGTCGCCACCCAGTACGCGCTTCTCACCGCACTGATGGCCGCGGCGGGTGCAGGGATGAGCGGGTTCAGCGGCGTGCTCGCGGCGCACCTCGATTTCACCGCGTATTTCGCGGCCACGGTGGCCATGGGGATCCCGGGAGTGGCGCTCATTGCGGCCGTCCGCCCGCGTGGGAGCGCCGCTCGCGCCGGATAGCATGGCTGCCCCATGGCCGAGACCGCCGTCGATCCGCGTCGCGCCCCCGTCAAGCCGCTGACCTACAAGGAGGCCGGCGTGGACATCGATGCCGGCGATGAGGTGGTGGACCGCATCAAGGGCCTCCTCAAGCGCACGCATGGGCCGCGCGTCATGGGTCAGCATGGCGCCTTCGCCGGGATGTTCCGGCTCGATTACAACCAGAAGCTCTTTAAGCGCAACTACAAGGATCCGGTGCTGGTGGGATGCACCGATGGCGTCGGCACCAAGGTCATCCTGGCCGCGGAGCGCCGGATCTACGACACGGTCGGCATCGACTGCGTGGCGATGAACGTCAACGACCTGATCGTGCAGGGCGCCGAACCGCTCTTCTTCCTGGACTACTTGGGGCTGTCGAAGCTCGATCCGGACGCCACCACCGCGATGATCGAGGGAGTGGCCAAGGGCTGCGAGATCGCCGGATGTGCGTTGATCGGCGGCGAGTGCGCCGAGATGCCCGACATCTACAAGCCCGGCGACTTCGACATCGCCGGCTTCTGCGTGGGCGTGGTGGAACTCGATCGCGTGGTGGACGCCGCGCGGGTCAAGAAGGGCGACGTGGTGATCGGCCTGCGCGCCTCGGGCGTGCACTCCAACGGATTCACGCTCGTGCGGCGCATCGTGCGAGACGCCGGGCTCGATCTCGATCGCGTGTATCCGGAGCTAGGAGCGGATCCCCTCTGGAAGGTGCTGCTCGAGCCAACGCGGATCTACGCGAAGCCGATCACTAAGCTTCTGGGTGGTTATCGGCGAAAGAAGGTCGTCAGCGGGATGGCGCACATCACGGGCGGTGGGCTGCCGGGCAATCTGTCGCGTGCCCTTGGCCCCAAGGTGGACGCCGTGCTCGACCCCAAGTCCTGGACCCCGAACCCAATCTTCCCGTTCTTGGAGCATCACGGCCGGGTGGAGCGGTCCGAGATGTACCGCGTCTTCAACATGGGCATCGGGTACGTTCTGGTGGTGCGCCCCTCGTTTGCCGAGGCGGTTTGCGCCAAGCTGTCCAAGCTCGGGGAGGAACCCGCGGTGATCGGCGAGATCACCAAGGGGACGGGCGAGGTGCGGATTGCGGGCGCCTGATTATAGGACACAACTATTTCCACTCATTTGGGTGGGATCGTGATTGTTGGGTTCTGGTTCTTGCGATTAATAGGCGGTGGGTTAGGTTTGGGTGACGGCTCCTCACCGGGCCGTTGTGTCGCGTGTCCGCGTCGGCCGTCGCCGAGCGGCTGATTCGGTGGAGTGCGGGCGCAGTGCCCTCAAAATTTCGCATCAGGAGAATGCCTCAGATGAAGTACGCAAACCCGTTCGCCAAGTACACGGTGGCCGGCGCAGGCCTGGCGGCCATGCTGGCCGCCTCGTCGGCGTTCGCCGACGAGTGCGTCGACGCCGTGACCATCGAGCAGGATGTGCCTGCCGCCTTCGACACGACCACCGCCACGCCCAGCGCCGAGCCGGTGGACGCGACCCAGTGCGCCAACACGTTCCTGAACTGGACCGTGGACAACCCGGACGTGTGGTTCAAGTTCATCGCCCCGGCCGACGGCCGCGCGACCATCACGACCTGCGACCCCACGTCGTTCGACACCTCGGTCGTGGTGTACTCGGGCTCCTGCGAAGCGCTGACCCAGGTCGGCTGCAACGGCGACGGCGCCGAAGACGCGGCGTGCCAAGAGTACTACAGCAAGGTCACCGTCAACATCACCGCCGGCGAGACGTACTACGTCCGCGTGGGCGGCTATGAGGGCGCCACCGGCATCGGCAGCGTGGTCTGGTCGTTCTCTAACGCGTTCGTCTACGAGTGCGTCGCTCCGGCGTACCCGAACGACTGCGCCCCCAACGCGACCGTGGTCACCACCTCGGGCCCGCGCAACTAC
>JBJOIF010000247.1:0-5063 GCA_046047335.1 Planctomycetota bacterium
CATCGTGCGCCACCATCGCCTCCGGACGGCTGCCCAGGACGAACGCCTCGCGCGCCCGGGCGACGCCCATCGTCGCCGCGTGATGCAGCACCACGAATGCCGTTCCCGATGCTGCGGGCCGCTCGACCGCGATCCACGCGTGCATCCCATCCGAGGCCACGTTCAGGCGCTGCGGAGCGGCGTCACCGACCGCGGGCGCGGCCGACCGCGCGCGGGCGGGCGAGGCAAGCGCGAGGAACACGATGCCCAACGCGAGCATGGCGCCAACCGCGCGAGGCATGCACGGGGTCACGCGCCGCAGCAGAACGATCGTCACGGCATGCCCCGCACCACCTCGGGGCTAAATCGTTCGCGAAGCGCTTGCAGGTCGTACATGGCGGGGCGATCGGTTGCCTCGGCATCAATCGAACACCGATCGAGCACCAGAAGCAGGCTGGCGCCGCCGGAACCACGCTTCGCCACCACACGTCGCGGCAACTTCGGCCACGCGCCGGGCGGCGTGCCCGCCTGCTCCACCGAGACGAAGTCGTGATACTCCGCGGACCAGAGCACCTCGCCGCCATCGAGCCGCATGCACGCCCGGCGCGGCAGCAGCGAGACCGGGTCGAAGCCCGCATCGAAACGGATGCCGTCGCCTGCGGGAAGGACCGATGCATCCAGGTCCACCCAGGCCAGTCCGTCGCGCACCTCCACCTTGGCCTCCGGAGCCGGCAGCAGGGGCGCCATGCCGAGGAGCGCCGGGTTCACCGAGCACTCGTCCACCGGGGAACGATCCGCGCCGGCGGGCGGGCGGACCAGCCCCACGTCCAACGTGGACGGGGACGCCTTGGGCGCAAAGCGCCACCAGCGCTCGCCATCGCTGCCGATCCAGGCGTGGCGGTCGCCGAACTTGGACACGCTCGCCGCGATGCCCTGGCCCGCGGACCAGCGCAGGTCGAGGTCACCCTGCTCGAAGTGATCACCGGACGCATCGACCCATCGGATCTCGGCGATGCCCCGCGCCCAGAGGCAGGTCAGTCCACCCACGCGACGCCGCTCGGCATCCGCGAGCGCCGGTGCGGCGACCGTCGGCAACGCGCCGTCGGCCGCGCGGAGTGCCATCGCGCCGGCGGATCCCTCGGCGGGCGGATCGCCGCCCGCGCCATGGGGTGCGCACGACGCCGCCGCCAGCGCCACCGCCGCGAGCGCGGGGACCAGCAGCACGGACGCGCCGGCGTTCGTTCGAGCCGGGCCGATCACAGTTCGCTCTGCATGACCTCGCCGAGGTGCTCGGCGAGTTCCTGGAGGTCCTCGTCACGCAGCATCGGGTTGACCACCGCGATCGGGGGAACGGTGTCGTCCACCCCCCGCTTCTGCACGAGCCATCGCTCCGCAGTCCCGTCGCGCTCGACCCGAACCTGCCGCAGCAGCTTCTTCCGCAGCAGGATCAGGCACATCAGCCAGCGGTACGCCATGCGCTGGGCCCGGTCGTCGCCCTCGAGGCGATCGAAGAGCTCCATGAGCGTGTCGTCGTCCACGAGCAGTCGTCGCTTCTGGTCCGCGGCAGGCACCACGGTTCGCCAGAAGCAGACCATTCCCTCCGGACGATGACCCGCTTCCCACGCGTCGAGCGAACAGTCGCGGCGCACGAACTCGTGTCCGGAGCGATCGTCCGCGGGCGGATCGCAGAGCGTGGCGACCACCGGCTCCCCGACGGCAAGCGACCTCCCGGTCGCGCAGCACGTGGGCGAACACCGGCCGAGCGTGAATCCATCCATGGCGCGAGGCATCGGCGCATCGTAACGCGTCCCGAAGCGCCACCTATACTCGCGCCCGACCATGCTGGACCGACTGGGACAGCTCTTCCGCGGCAATGAGCCGGTGGCGATCGCCATCGAGCTGGCGGTGATCTGGGCGGCCGTGTTCGTGGCCCTGCGGTTCCTCCGCGGCACGCGCGGTGCCGGCGTGCTGAAGGGCGTGATCGTCGTGCTCGCCGCGGTTGTCCTGGCGCTCCGGTTCGCGGACAGCGGCAGCGACTCCTTTGCGCGCCTGCGGTTCGTCGCGGAGGCGCTCGCGGGCACCGTGACGCTCGCGCTGGTGGTCATCTTCCAGCCAGAGCTTCGGCAGGCGCTCGTCCAACTCGGACAGTCGAGGTGGCTCGCCGGCCGGCACCAGCGCTACGAGGAGGCCGTCCCCGCCATCGAGGAGGCGGTCGATTTCCTCAGCCGCAACCAGTTCGGGGCGCTCATCGTGGTCGAGCGGTCGGTGCCGCTCGGCGACGCCGTGCGCACTGGCGTGGCGATCGACGGCGCCGTCTCGGCTCGGCTCCTCGAGAGCATCTTTTGGCCCAACAGCCCGCTCCATGACTTGGCGGTGGTGATCAGCGGGGAGCGCGTGGTGGCGGCCAACGTGCAGCTTCCCCTCGCGGACGCGGACTCCGTCCCGCCGCGGCTGGGCTCGCGCCACCTGGCCGCCGTCGGCGTCACCGAGGAAACCGACGCCGTGGTGGTGGTCGTCAGCGAGCAGACGGGCGCGGTGCGCATCGCGACCCGCGGCCGGCTCGGGGAGCCGGTGCCCGCCGAATCGTTTGGCCGCGAGCTGCGTCGCGCGCTCGACTCGCGCGAAGGTCCGGCCGATGATGCGGCCGAGGCGTCCCCGCACGGCGCAGGGAGCCGCGCATGAACCGTCCACGAGGCTGGCGCTCCGAAGCCCTGAACATGGCGGCCGCTGCCGTGATCGCCCTGCTCGTGTGGATGTTCGCCAACGACCGCACGCGTGAGTCGGAAGTCCTCGCGTCGACGATCCGCCTGGCGCCGCCCGACCCAAAGGCCGGGTTCGTCGAGCCGTCGGCCGCGCTTCCCGTCACCGTCACCGTCAAGGGTTCGCGCCGCGCGATCGACCGTGCCGCCGATGCACTCCGCGCGGGCATCACGCTCGTGCCCGGCGTCGGCACCATCCCGGCCGGAGCCGGCACGCATTCCCTGGACCTGGCCGATGCACTCGGCGATGCATCGACGCTGCGCGACCTCGGCGTCCTGGTGGAGACGGTTCGGCCCGCGTCGATGCAGTTCACCTTCGGCGATCTGGCCACGGTGCAGGTCCCCGTGGAGCCGGTGCTTGCGGGGTCGGTGCTCGACGGCAGCGTGGCGATCGATCCGGAGGTCGTGAACATCACCCTGCCCGCGCTGGCCCGTCCGGCGGACGGCGCGCTCGGGGTCACCGCCAACGTCGACACCGCCAACCTCGAACCAGGCAAGGCGCACCAGGTGGACGTGGAACTCCGGCTCCCCGAGTCCCTCGCCAAATGGAAGGAACTCTGTCGCGTGGTGCCACCGCGCGCCAAGGTGTCCTTCACGCTGCTCGCCAACACCAGCGAGCTCACGCTCGATGGAATCGAAGTCCGCGTCAGCCTGCCGGCGGCGTCGAGCCTCCGGTACGAGGTCAAGCCCGCCCCCGAGTCTGCCGTCCTCTCCGGGATCGTCGTGACGGGGCCGCGCGCCTCGATCGAGGCCTTGCAGTCCGGGACCTTCGTCCCCGCCGCCGTGGTCGACCTCGCCGACGCGGACGTGCGACCGGGTCGGTTCGAGGCGGCGGTCACGTTCTGGCGGCTTCCCGAAGGCGTCACCGTGGTCGGACCGCGCCACCGGCCGATTGCGGTGGAGGCGGTGCTCCGGGAACGCTGACCGTCCGACCGACCGTCCGGATCATCCGACCGCCGCCGGGCGCCACGTCTGGTATCGCGCCACCAACGCGGCCGTGCTCGCGTCGGGTGCCTCCCCGCCCTTGCCCTCGACCAGTGGCAGCAGCCCATTGCACACCTTCTTGCCGAGCTCGACGCCCCACTGGTCGAAGCTGTTCACGTTCCAGATTGCCCCGGCGGTGAACGTCGCGTGCTCGTAGAGCGCCACCAGCCGGCCGAGCGCTCGCGGCGTTCGACGACGGCACAGCAGGAAGCTGCTCGGCCGGTTGCCGGGCATCACCTTGTGCTCCACCAGCGCCTCGGGCGTCCCCTCAGCGCGGAGCTCGGCCGCCGTCTGCCCGAACGCCATCACGCGGGCCTGCGCGAGCGCATTGGCGAAGAGCATCGCGTGCATGCCACCCGTGTCCCACTCGGGTTCCGCGAAGGCGATGAAATCCGCTGGCACCACCGTCGTTCCTTGGTGCAGCATCTGGAAGAAGGCATGCTGGCCGTTCGTGCCCGGCTCGCCCCAGATCACCGGGCACGTCTCCCAATCCACGGGCCGGCCGTCGAGCTGCGCCCGTTTGCCGTTGGACTCCATCTCCAGTTGCTGCAGATACGCCGCAAACCGATGCAGGTGCTGGCAGTACGGCAGCACGGCGTGAGACCGGAACCCCATGTAGGTGGAGTTCCACACCTGCAGCAGCCCAAGCAGCACCGGGAGGTTGCGGGCCGACGGCGTCTCGAGGAAGTGCAGGTCCATCTCCCGGAACCCAGCGAGCATGTCCTCGAACGCCTCGGGACCGATCGCCACCATGGTCGAGAGCCCGATGGCGCTGTCCATCGAGTACCGGCCGCCCACCCAATCCCAGAAGCCGAACATGTTGGCGGTGTCGATCCCGAACTCGCGGACCCGGTCGGCGGCCGTCGACACGGCCACGAAGTGACGGCCGACGCCCGAGGCATCGCCGCCGAACCCGGCCACCACCCACTCTCGGGCGGCGCGGGCGTTCGCCATGGTCTCCTGGGTGGTGAACGTCTTGCTGGCGACCACGAACAGCGTCTCCCTTGGGTCAAGCCCGGCGACCTTGGAGCGAAAGTCACCCGGGTCGACGTTGGACACGAATCGCACCCGGAGGGCGGGATCGACCCGGTCGAGGAGCGCCTCGTGCGCCATGGCCGGGCCGAGGTCACTGCCGCCGATCCCGATGTTGATCACGTTGCGGATGCGCCGTCCGTCATGGCCGGTCCACGTTCCGTCGCGGACGGCGCGCGAGAATGCCGCCATGCGGTCGAGCACCTCGTGCACCGCCGGCACCACGTCGACGCCGCCGGTGCGCATGACCGTCCCTCGCGGGGCACGGAGCGCCACGTGGAACACGGCGCGCCCCTCGGTGACGTTGAT
>JBJOIF010000248.1:0-6168 GCA_046047335.1 Planctomycetota bacterium
ACGGCGTGCGACGTTCGGCATCCAGTTCGGGCACGTGGAGCGCGCCACGCACGACAACACCAGCTGGGAGCGCGCGCAATTTGAGGTGCCGGGCCACGGCTGGATGGACCTTTCGCAGCCCGGGCTCGGCGTGGCCGTGCTCGACGACGGCAAGTTCGGCCGCAGCGCGCGCCACGGGGTGCTCGGGCTGAGCCTCCTCAAGTCGCCGAACTTCCCCGACCCGACGGCGGATCGCGGTCACCACCGCTTCACGTACTCGATGATGGTGCATGCGGGTTGCTGGCGCGCGGCCGGCGTCGATGCGCAGGCCGAGCAGCTCAACCACCCGCTCGTGGGAATGGAGCTGCGCGGTGCGCCGCGGACCGCCGGGCCGGGCGTGCGTGCGGATTGGCAGGGCGTCCGGGTCGACTGCCTGGGCGCCGGGCACCTGGAGGTTGCGGCGCTCAAGCCCGCCGAGGAGCCCGGAGGCTGCGCCCTGCGGGTGGTGGAGGTGCGCGGTGGTGCCGGCATCGGCGAAGTCCGGTGGGGATTCCCGGTTCGGGACGTCCAGCCGACCGATCTCTTCGAGCGGTCGGTCGCCCTGGCCGGGTTCGAGCACGATGTCGCCGCGGGGGTCACCCGCTTCGCGGTCCGGCCCTTCGGCATCGTGACCCTTCGTGCGCAGTTCGCCGGGGCGGGGGCGTGAGGCTCGGGGCCGTCGACTGGGCGATCGTGGCGCTGTTCGTCTCGGCGCTGGCGGCGAGCGCGTGGAGCATGCGGCGGTTCGCGCGCAGCGTCAGCGGCTTCCTGAGCGCCAACCGGCTGGCCGGCCGGTACCTCCTGACCGTGTCCTACAACATGGCGCAGGTGGGAGTGATCACCCTGGTGTGGTACTTCCAGCTCGGGTACGACGTGGGATTCACGCAGTACTGGTGGGGCTATCTGGAGGGGCCGTCGCTCGTGGTGCTGGCCGCCACCGGATGGGTGATCTACCGCTTCCGCGAGACGCGGGCGATGACCCTCGCGCAGTTCTTCGAGATGCGCTACTCGAGGCGGTTCCGCGTCTTCAGCGGGATGGTGGCGTTCATCTCCGGGATCCTCAATTACGCCATCTTCCCGGGCGTGACGGCGCGGTTCTTCGTGGCCATGCTCGGCCTTCCCGAGCAGTTCGGCTTCATGGGCGCGCAGCTCCCGACGTTCCCGGCGGTGATGGCGGTGCTGCTTGCGTTCGCGGTGTTCATGGTGTTCGCTGGCGGGATGCTGGCGGTGCTCGTGACCGACTTCTTCCAGGGGGTGTTCTGCTTCTGCACCTTCGTGACGCTGTGCTGGTGGGTCCTCCTGAGCTTCCCGTGGCCGCAGCTTGAGGAAACCATGCTCATGCTGCCGGCGGGCAGGAGCATGCTGAATCCCCTCGGGCTCCAGGAGGAGCAGAACTTCAACGTCGTGTACTGGCTGATCAGCGCGTTCATCCTGTTCTACGCATGCCGGGCCTGGCAGGGGGATCAGGGCTACAACAGCGCCGCCCGCGACGCGCACGAGGCGCGCATGGGCCAGCTCCTGAACGGGTGGCGGTACCGCACGCTCATGCTGGTGACCGTGCTGGTGCCGCTCGCGGTGCGGGCGTTCCTGACGCATCCGGAGCACGCGACTGCGTCCGCGGGCCTGCAGGAGATGATTGCGGCACAGCCGACGGAGGCGCTGCAGGCCGAGATGCGCGTTCCGTTGGCGCTGGGGGTGATGCTGCCGACCGGCCTGCTTGGGCTGGTGGTGGCGGCGATGCTCGGCGCGGCCATCAGCACCGACGAGGCGTACCTCCACTCGTGGTCGAGCATCTTCGTGCAGGACGTGGTGCTTCCGTTCAGGCGCCGACCGATGTCGCCGCGGGCGCAGTTGCTTCTCCTGAAGTCGGCGGTGCTCGGCGTGGCCGTCTTCGCCTTCTTCTTCAGCCTGCACTGGCAGCCCGGCGAGTACATCGCCATGTACGGCGCGCTCACGGGGAGCATCTTCGTCGCCGGCGGCGGGGCCGCGATCATCGGCGGCCTGTACACGCGCTGGGGCACCACGGGCGGTGCGTGGGCGGCGATGCTGGCCGGGATCGGCATTTCGGTGCCGGGGCTCATGGTGCTCAACGCCCCGACCGCGTGGGTGGCCGCCATGGCCGCCCCCGATCCGGCCGTGGGGCCGCTGGTTGCCGGCGCGTTCGGCTGGATCCGCGCGAACGTCACGGGCATGGAGCTCAGTTTCGTGGCGATGATGGCCAGCTGCGCCGGCTACGTCGTGGTGAGCCTGGCCGGGGGCGTTCGGCGGTTCGATCTCGAGCGGATGCTGCACCGCGGCAGGTGGCGCGTCGAGGGCGATGCATCGCTCGACGAGGCGCCGCGGACGTTCCTGGAGAAGATGGGGTTCGACCGTCAGTACCGGGGCTGGGACCGGTTCGTCGCGGCGCTCACGCTCTCGTGGCCCCTGGCGTTCACCGCGCTCTTTGTGATCGGGACGCCCTGGCTCCTCTGGCGGCAGTCGTCCGGACGGCCGGTGACCGATGTCCAGTGGTCGGGCTGGTGGCAGGGGTGGTCGTGGTTCATCCTCGCGGCGAGCACGGCCGTGACCGTGTGGTTCACGGTGGGCGGCCTGCGCGACTTCCTGCGGCTGCGCCGCGACTTGCGATCGTTCCGCCCCGACGAGTCCGACGACGGTTCGGTGCGGTAGCGTCCCGCGCTCATGCTGGTCATCCGCCCCGAACCGACGGCGTGGACCGTGACCTGCACGGCGTGCGCCCATGCCGGCGCGCCGGCAGGAATCGTCGGTCACGCGTTCCCGTCCACCGTGCCGGGGTGCGTTCACCTGGACCTCGAGCGTGCGGGCCTGATCCCGTCGATCGACTCGGTGGGCGGCGAGGCCGCGCAGGAGTGGGTGGGCCACGCGGACTGGCGGTGGCACGCGGCGATTCCGGTGGACGACGCCGCCGCATCCATGCAGGTCGCCGAGCTCGTCTTCGAGTCGATCGACACCGTGGCTCGCGTCGCGGTCGACGGCGCGGACGTGGGCGAGTCGCAGAGCCAGTGGATCGAGGGCAGGTTTGACGTGACGGGGCAGGTGCGCGATGCCGTGGCGTCGGGCCGCACCGCCATCGGCGTTTCGGTGACCATCTCGGCACCGGTGCCGCACGTGCGTGCCGAGGAGCGCCGGCTCGGGCCGCGTCCGGTGAACGGCGATTGGACGCCGTACCCGTTCATGCGCAAGAGCGCGTGCAACTTCGGCTGGGACTGGGGTCCGCGGGTGCCGACCTCGGGCATCCCCGGCGACGTGCGGCTGGAGTGCTGGAGCGTCGCCCGTCTCGCCTCGGTCCGACCGATGGTGCGGCATTGCGATGCCGCCTCGGCGCGGGTCGAGGTCCACATGGAGCTCGCGCGCCCCCCGGGCGCGGCGCCGCCACCCGATCTGCACGTGCGCGCGGAGCTGCGCATGCCGCCCCGCGAGTCGGGCGAGGATCCGACCGCCGCAGGCCGCGCGCAGGCCGCGGCGCGACGTGGGCCCGCCAAGCTCGTGGCGACGGTGCCGGTCGACGCCGCCGGCCGCGCGATGGCGACGTTTGACGTGGAGCGACCGAGCCGATGGTGGCCGCGTGGCATGGGAACGCAGCCCCTGCACGCGCTGCACGTGGAGACCGCCGATGCCGCGGGGCGGCCGCTGCCGCGCGATGGCGGTCGTTCGCGGCAGGTGCGCCGGATCGGGCTGCGCAGCTGCGCGCTCGACACCGGTGCCGACGAGCACGGCAGCCGGTTCCGCATCGTGGTGAACGGGCGCCCCGTGCCGGTGGTGGGGGCCAACTGGATTCCGGCGTCTCCGTGGCCGGTGCGCGGCCGCGACGATGCGGCGATCGATGCACTGCTCGATCGCGCGGCACTCGCCAACCTGAACATGCTGCGGGTGTGGGGCGGCGGCATCTACGAGCACCCGCGTTTCTACGATCGGTGCGACGAGCTGGGCATTCTGGTCTGGCAGGACTTCATGTTTGCGTGCGCCACGTATCCCGAGGACGACCCGATGCCGGCGCTCGTGGAACGCGAGGCGCGGCAGCAGATCGCGCGACTCTGCGCGCACCCATCGATTGTGCTGTGGTGCGGCGGCAACGAGGACGTTCTCGCGTGGCAGTCGTGGGGGTTTCGCGAGCGGCTGGCGCCCGGCCAGACCTGGGGCATCGGCTTCTGGCAGGACCTGCTTCCGCGGATCTGCGCCGAGCTCGATCCGTCGCGGCCGTACTGGACCGACAGCCCGTGGAGCGGCAGCCTCGATCGCCATGCGAACGATCCTGACCACGGCGACCGGCACACGTGGGACCTCAAGCTCGGTGCATGCCGCGACCTCGTCCCGCGCTTCACCAGCGAGTTCGGCCACCAGTCCCCCCCATGCGTGCAGAGCCTGTGCGAGGTGCTCGGGGACGGCTGGTCGGTGGGTTCGCCGGAGTGGGAGCGCCGCCAGCGGGCGTGGGGCGGTGATTCGGCGCAGTACGCCCCGTTCCTGGCCGGGGAGTTTCGACCGCCCGCCGACGACACGGAGTGGGTGTGGCAGGCGCAGGCCGTGCAGGCACGTGCGATGGAAGACCATGTGGCGTGGCTCCGGTCGAATCCCGGTCGCAACGGCGGAAGCCTGTTCTGGCAGCTCAACGACGTGTGGACCGGCCACAGCTGGAGCGTCATCGACGGCCGGGGTCGCACCAAGCCCGCGTACCACGCGGTGCAGCGCGCGGCTGCGCCGCGACTGGTGACGTTGCAGCCGGTCGGCGCTCCCGGCAGCGATGGCCGACGCTCGCTCCGCGTGGTGCTTGTCAACGATGCGGCGAGCCGCTGGTCGGCCAAGGTCCGCCTGCGCGCCGTGGACCCTGCCGGGCGCACCATCGGCGAGGCGCTGCGCGCCGTGCGTGTGGAGCCTTGGTCGGTGGATTGCTCGATCGATGCGGTCGACGTGCTCGGTGGGCCGGGCGCCGGCGATGGTGCCGCGTGCCTCGTGGCCGACGTGGCCGTGCACGAGGACCAGGTGCGGCGCGACGTCCCGCTCCCGGATCGACCACCCCTGCGTGGGTGGTGGTGGTTCGGTCCCGATCGAACGCGGCCAGCGCGCCACGCCGACCACGTGGAGGTGCGCGTGGAGCCTTGGATGGGCGGGCAGCTCGTACGCGTGGCAGCACGCGCGCTGGTGCGTGACCTGTGGGTGGAGCCGATCGGCGACTGGGTCGAGTGCGGCCCGAACGGCATCTCGCTGCTGCCGGGCGAGCGCGCGCTGATGGCGATCCGGATGCGGCACGATCCGGCGGCGGGAGTGCGCGTGCACTGGTCGTGATGGATGGGCGGGTGGACGGATGTTCGCGAATTAGTTCCGATGGACGCGGGGAACCCCCATCGGTCGCTTACCTTCGCCAGCGCAGGGACTGGATCGGAAGGAGGCCGTCATGTGCCTTGGAACGGGGATCGATGCGTGCGAAGGGCGGTCGGGCGGGACGTCGGGCGGGACGCGCGTGGGGCGCCGCCGGCGCACGGCGCTGGGGGTGCCGCCGGAGCGAGCGGCCCAGATGGCGAGCCAGGTGCGCGGATTCCTCGACGAGCGGCTTGAGGCCCGGCGGCGCGCCATCGACGACCTGGTGCGCGACGCCGAGGCGCGCGGAGAGGATGCCTCGCGGGTCCACTGGTCGATCGTCTACGACTGCGAGATGGCCGAAGCCACCAACGGCCGCGTGATGCTCCTCGCCCACGCCATCATCCCGCTGCCGCCGCAGGACCTGGCCGATGACAAGGATCTGCACGACGAACTCTGGACGGTGATCGAGGGGCTTGCCGAGAGCGGCGTGTTCCTCCTGAACACCGAGCACCTCACCGATCGCGACCTCTACGCACGGCTCTACTACCGGATCCTCGATGAGCCGACCCGCCTGATGCCGCCGCAGTCCGAGGCCAGCGAGTTCATCGACTGCCTGCATCCGCTGGATGTCGAGAGCGGCGGGCAGGGTCGGGCGCTGCGCGACCGGCTCCTCGGGGAGCACCCCGTGCCCCGGCCGGAGTGCCCGCCCGGGACCCGCGGCCCGGCGTGCCCATCGCTGCCGGCGGACCGCGATCGATGGCTGCCCCGGCCGGGGTGCTAGCCTCGTGGCATGAGCCGTCCACCCATCCGATCCATCGTCGCGTGCACCCTCTTGTT
>JBJOIF010000249.1:0-4488 GCA_046047335.1 Planctomycetota bacterium
CCAGCCCACGAACCGTCCTGATGTTCCTTGTCGCGATGCTGTTGGCGTGGTGCCCAGCCCCGGCCGTGGCGACCGCGTGGTCGGCGCCGTACGCGGCGGCTGATCCAAACGCCGAGGCCGCTGCCGAGATGTCCGATGCGGACGCGCTGCTCCAGGTTCCCGACGACGAGGCCATTGCGCGCGGGAGCGACACGCCGCGCAATGCCGCGTTCACGTTCATCGTGCTTGCGCGGGACGGCGACTGGCACGATGCTTCCGACATGATCGAGCGCCCCGCGGCCGGCTGGCCCGAGGGCGTGTCGGCGGAACGCATCGCGCGTGCCCTTGGCCTCTGGTGGGTCTCGGCGCTCCCTGAGTTCCTGGTGAACATCCGGATTGCGGAGATCGAGCTCTGGCAGTGGATCGGACTCGCCGCCATCGGTGGAGCGGGCTTGTTGGTGGGGTGGGCTTCACGTGGCTGCTGCGCCACGGCGTGCTCAGCATTCTCGGCCCGGCCGTGCAGCCATTGGCCACGGTGTTCACGCCGCTGATCTTCCTGCTGTCGGTGGTCGCCATGCAGGCGGCGCAGCCCATCCTCGTGCTCGGCGCCCCGGCACGGGAGAACCTGTCCCTCGGTTCGCAGGCGGCCATGGTGTTCGTCATCGCCTGGCTTGTCGTGCGATGGATCCGGGTGATGTCGATGGCCATCGAGCAGCAGATGGCCCGTCGCGGCATCACCGACGGCCTGTCGATCGTCCGCATGGGGCGATCGGCGGTCATCGGCGTGGTCTGGCTGCTGGGGGTGGCGGCGGCACTGCAGATCTTCGGGCTGGACCTCTCCACCGTCATCGCGGGCCTGGGGATCGGGACCGCCGCCGGTGGCGCACCCTGGACGCGGCCCGTGCACGGTGGTGCCCGCCGCGTGCATGGAGGAGCGCGTTTTTCGTGGACTGGTCCGGCCGCTCGCGCTACCGTGGGGGCATGATCCTTCGCGCCGAGTTTGTCCGGGGCATTCGAACCGTGGTTGCCACGCTGGTGTGTCTTGCCGCGTGGGGCCTCACGGCTGGGGCAGGCGCACAGGACCTGTCTCAACCCGGTCCACGCACGGCGTCGCAGCGCGGGGTGACCGTGGTCCGCGCCGACGGATCTTCCTTTGCCGCCACGGTGCACTATCCGGCCACGGCGGCGGCGGGAGGCAGCGCGGTCGATGCCGCCAACGGCCCGTACCCGATCGTGGCGTTTGGCCATGGGTTCGTGACCCCGGTCGGCCGGTACGCAAGCACCGCCGCGCATCTGGCGACCTGGGGGTTCATCGTGGTGCTTCCGGAGACGCAGGGATCGCTGCTTCCCAGCCACTCGGCGTTCGCCGATGATCTGGTCAGCGCGCTCGATTGGTTCGCGGCGCAGGGCGCAGCGAGCGGCTCGCCGTGGAGCGGGGCGGTGGCTCCCGAGCGACGCGCCGTCATGGGCCACTCGATGGGTGGGGGATGCGCGCTGATCGCCGCCGACCGCGACCCGACCATCCGCTGCGTGGTGCCGCTGGCTGCCGCGGAGACCAACCCATCCTCGACCGGGGCGTGCCTTGGCGTATCGGCGGCCACGCGCATCATCAACGGCAGCCAAGACACCATCGTGAGCCCCGCCACGAATGACCCGATGTTCGCGAACCTGCGCGGCCCCGCGCAGTTGGTCACCGTGACCGGTGGCTTCCACTGCGGGTTCATCGACAGCTCCATCCTCTTCTGCGACAGCGGCTCGATCAGCCGTTCGGCTCAGCTGGCGATCGTCCGGCGCGAGATCACCGAGTTCCTGCGCCTGTACCTGGCCGGCGACGGCACGCGTTGGGATGCGGTCTGGGGGGCACCCCTGCCTGCCGATGGCGTCACCCAGCAAGGTCGTCAGACCCCGGACCTGGACGGCGATGGCCGCGTGGATGGCATCGACCTTGGGCTCATGCTCGCCAACTGGGGCAACCCGGGCAGGGGCGACCTGGACGGCGACGGCGTCGTGTCCGGGACGGACCTCGGCCAGATGTTGGCGGCGTGGTCGGGGTGATCGTGCCAGCTGCAGCTTCAGCGATCTTCAGGCGGTACCGCCTGACCCGTGCGCCATCGCGTTCACCAGTTCTGCGCGGCGCTTGATCCCGAGCTTTCGATACAGCCGACGCGACAGGGTATGAACGGTCCCGGCGCTGACGCCGAGCTCTTCTGCGGTCTCGGCGATCGTTTTGCCGCGCGCCAGTGCCAGTGCCACCTCGTACTCGCGCTTGGAGAGCTTGGAAGGTGCCGCCGATTGCACCATCTCCTGTGCCTCGTGGTGCATCGGTGAGTCTTGCCTGACGAAGTGGATCAGGATGGTCGGCATCGCCGGCATCGGCAGTGGCTCGACACGGAAGGTGAACCCGTAATTGCAGAGGAGCCCATCCGGGTCACCATCCGAAGCAGGCTTCCGGTCGGCGAGCATCGAGACGTACTGGGCCACGTGCTGCAGTCGCTTCCGCAGCTCTGAGATCTCCTCGTCGTTCACGTGCATCAGCGTCGCGAACACTCCGTGCCATTGGTTCGGCTTGCTTGGTGCATCGAACGGCGTTGTTCCCATACATGACTCAACATGTCCGGCGACCTTGCGGATGGTCTCCTGGACCCGAGCACGGTCGCGGGGAAACTCGCAGAGCGCACGCACGCCGTGGTGAAGAAGCTGGTACCGGACCTGGCGATGCCTGCCGCGCGCAGGAAGCGACTCCGCGATGCCGAGCTCAACGAGCCTGCTGATCCAGCGCTGGGCATCCGTTGGCGTGAGTCGTGTGACACCGGCGAGCGACGTCGCGCTCACGGGTGATCCAAGCCGGCGCATGCACTCCCACGTTCCAAGCAGGTCAGGGCTGCTCATCAGTTCATCCATCAGCGCGGAGTGGATGGAGATCTCGAGAGGTTCCACGGGGTAACGCTAACGGATGACAGCAGGCGCTGGATTGGCCGCGGCCGTCTGGTGTGCCAGAAATCTGGTACGTGGCCGCGAACTCTGCGGCTGACCATGTGCATCGACGTGGTACAGGCGTTCGCAATCGCCGTGACATGGGTCCTGTCCGGTCACTGGCCGATGGCCGTCGACGCGAGATCGCGTTCCGGTTGGTGGATCGGTGGAACTTTCAAGGGGTAGGACCCCCGGGAGAACTCGTGATGCATTTCAATGGAACCCTCTGTGCCGTGCTGCTCGCCGGTACGTCAGCGCTCTCCGTCTCGGCCGAGGTCATCTATGACAGCAGCTCGCTGTACCAGGCCGGTTCGGTCAATCCGGACACCGGTGGTGTGGTCAACCACGTCACGCAGGCCTATGCCGCGCAGCAAGCGACGGAGTTTGGTGGCATGATCGGATTGGCCGGCTCCGCCCGCGACGTTCAGTCAGCCACCGTGCAGATGCGCACCGGTCCGGCGGGTGGGATCGCCGTGGCCGGCAACATCGATCTCACGCTCAATTTCTACGCGGTCAACCCGGATCGCAGCCTCGGCGCCCTGCTTGGCTCCCGCACGCAGAACTTCTCGACGCCCGCCGGATCAGGTACCGAGACCACATCGCAGCGTCCCTACTTCGACTGCACCTTCGACCTGTCGTCGCTTGGGCTCCTGCTTCCGACCCAGGTGTACTACGGTGTGGCGCTTGACTACAACCAGAACTCCGTGGCGCAGAGCATCAACCTCAGCCTCTGGAATTATGGCGCTGATCCCGGTGGCTTCGGGCCCTACTGGTATGGCAACTCGAACCCGACGTTCATCGATGGCGCTCCCGGAACGCCCGCCGGTGGGTCTTCGGTGAAGATCGGCACCGATCTCATCACGGGTTCGTGGGGTCGCTTCCTGGTCGAGGGGTCGCTCTACACGCTGGACGGCACGGACCCGGTCTACACCGGTCTCACGCCGAACATCACGATCACCGCCATTCCCGCGCCAGGCGTCCTCGCCATGCTTGGGCTTGCGGGAATCGGCGGCCGCCGCCGCCGCCGCCGCGGGATCCTCGCGTGCGGACTTGGATCCAGCGCCTTCATGGTCGGAGCCTCCCACGGGGCGGTGGTGGTTGACGACTTCACGACCGGAGCCGTGTTCATCAGCACCGCCAACCTCAACGCGGCCACCAGCCCGGTGAGTTCCACGGATCCGGCCTTCTTCCCAGGATCCACTGGAGTTCGGTCCTTCTGGATTGACGGGCGACGCGGACAGACGGTGTTCACGGCCGCGGGAAACAACCTGCAGCAGGTCAGCTCCAACGGCTATGGATCGGCCTCGTTCATCACCGATGCGTCGCGAACCGGCAGCGGGAGCACGAAGTCCTACGCCTTCGTGAGCTACGGCGGTGCCGGAACTGACCTTGATCTCTCTAGCTTCACGAGCTTCGATGTGGCCGGTTCCGGGACGTACTACCGGAGTGCAAGCACCCTGACCTACGCGTTCGCTTTCCTGACCCTGACCGATACTGCCGGCAAGACCGCGGTGTGGAAGACGGTGTTCGAGAATG
>JBJOIF010000250.1:0-2508 GCA_046047335.1 Planctomycetota bacterium
GCTTCGACGCATCCGTGCGCACCGTGTACGTGGCGCTGCTGCTGGCGGTGGTCGCCGGCGGTGCCGGCATGCGCGCGGCGATGCACCAGCTCGACGTGTACCTGCGCAAGGAGCCCGTGCCCCTGCGTGCGGACCTCGGTGGAATCCCGGCCCGGCTCGGCGAGTGGCAAAAGGTCGGCGAGGACCAGGTGATGGACGCGGCGATGGTGGAGTCGCTGGGCACCGACCGCTACCTGACGCGCAACTACGCGCTCGGCGGCGATCCGTCGCGCGGCGTGCTGGCGCTGCACTTGGCCTACTACACCGGCATGATCGACACGGTCCCGCACATCCCCGAGCGGTGCTGGGGTGCCGGTGGCCTGGAGCAGGTCGGCGATCCGGGGCGCATGGAACTGACGGTGCCGCTGATGGCCAACGTCCCGGAGGACGCGCCACAGAACCTGGCGACCGGCGAGCGCTACGCGATGGCGTCGATCGTCGATCCCGTGACCGGGGAGTCCGATTCGGTGGCGCTGCCCGTCGGCGAGATGGGGATGACCCTGACCACCTTCCAGGATCCCAAGTCGCCCCGCATCAAGCAGCTCGGCGGGTACTTCTTCATCGCCAACGGGCGATCCACGGCGTCGACGCTGGGCGTGCGCGCGCTGGCCTTCAACCTGACCGACCGCTACGCGTACTACTGCAAGGTCCAGCTTTCCGGGCGATACCCCGAAGGCGATGTGCCCGCCGCCGACCGATTCCGGGCCCACGTCGAGGACTTCCTCCAGCACCTTCTTCCCCACCTGATGCGCAGGCTCCCCGACTGGCCGTCGGTGGAACGCGCCGGCCCAGAGGGCCGTTGATCCGCAGGACACACGAACCATGGCACGCAGCAAGGCAAATCGAAAGCTCATCATCGTGGTCGGCGGCTTTTCCGCCGCCGCCGCGCTCCTCCTCGGCGCGGTGCTGGTCGTGAACCAGGTGTGGATCAAGAACGCCGAGCGCAACGTTCGCGCCGGCGATGCGCTGATGGAGGAGGGCAAGCCACGCCAGGCGATGGAGATGTACGGCCGGGCGCTCAGCAAGAAGCCCGACCAGGTGGCGTACGTCGAGAAGATGGAGGACGCCCTGTCCAAGGTCGTGGCCACCACGCCGACGCAGGCCGCCGAGGACTATCGCACGATGGTGCAGCTCAAGCGCGCCCGTACGCGCGCCCAGCCCACCGACCCCGCGCAGTGGCGGGAGCTGCTCGACGCGGTCGAGGCCGAGTCGGACCTCTACGCCCGCGGCGAGGGATGGCTCCAGTTCGAATCCGTCGCGAAGGACATGCGCGAGGTGATGGCGCCCGGGACCGAGGGCGCGCGCATGGCCGAGGAGTCGATCCTCTGGTCGCGCGCGCAGCGCGACGACATGCTGTCCTCGAGCGAGCGCGCCGACCTCGAGCGCCAGCTCGAGGCGTTCCTCAAGGCCAACCCGAAGAGCTGGCGCGGCTGGGCGGCCCTTGCCGCGTTGCGCATCGCCGACGAGGCACGACTGCGCGGTGCCGGCCAGGCGTCCTCCGCCGACCGCCGCCGCGTGCAGGTGGACGAGGCGATCGCCGGTCTCGACGCCGCCGCCGATGCCGCCGATCCTCGCTCCGCCGAGGCCGTGGCCTCTATCCGGCTCGACCGCGCGCTGCTGCCCGGCCGCTCCGGGCAGCGCATGGACATGACCAAGGTCGATGCGGCGGCCGTCGAGTCCGCCGCGGATGCCCTTGCGAAGGCCGCGATGGCGTCGGGCCGGCCGCACCTGGTGCGCGCCGCCACGCTCCGCATCGGCAGCGCCGGTCGCATGGACCAGGCGCGCGCGTTCGTCGCGGAGTGGCTCGCCGCCAATCCGGACGACATGCTCACGCAGGGCCTGTCGCTCGACGTGCTGGCTCAGGCCGCGACCCGGAGACCTCCTATCCGGAGATGCGCGCGGCCGCGGAAGGCATTCTGGCCCGCCCGCAGCTTCCGACCAGCCTGTCCGCAAGCGTCCAGGCCGAGATTCGCAGCCGCGCCATCCAGGTGCTCATGGATGCACTGGTGCTGCAGGCGGCAAAGGCCACCGAGGACGCCCGCCGCGACGAGCTCCTGAAGGAACTCGACGGCCTGCGTGGCAAGCTCGTGGAGGCGCAGCAGAACAGCGAGACCACGCCGATGGTGATCGCGGCGGACGCGAAGATCCGCCAGGTGCGCAACGACATGCCCGGTGCCGCCGCGAAGTGGCAGGAGTACTTCGCCAAGGTGCCGCAGCCCCCGGCCGACGCTTTCGTGTGGGCCACGCTGGTCTCGCGTGCGCAGGGCGACCTCGGACTGGCGATGCAGTACGCCACCCGTGGCGCCGAGGCCCACCCGAGCGAGGTCCGTCTGGCGATCCAGCGCGCCGAGCTCGCGCTCCAGCTGGGCCGGATGGAGGAGGCCGCCGGGCTCTACGACTCGCTCGCCAAGGCTCTGCCCGACCAACAGCAGTTTGTGCAGATGGCGGCGGAGCTCCAGGCTCGCGTGC
>JBJOIF010000251.1:0-5406 GCA_046047335.1 Planctomycetota bacterium
AAGGACAAGCTGCTGCGCAAGACCGTGACCGAGCGGGGGCTTCAGGGACCGCCCTCGGCCACGGTGGCCCAAGCCCGATGGGACGCATGGCTCGGCGACAAGAATGCCCAGCTGGACTTCGAGGAGGCGAATGCGCTCGCCGACGCGCTTGGCATCCAGCTTCCCGAGATCAACGTGGACGACTTCCGTCGCAGCGGTTACCTGCCCGAGGTGCTGTGCAACTTCCTGTCGCTGAACGGTTGGAGCCCGGGCGGGGACGTCGAGAAGTTCGACATGCAGTTCATGAAGGAGCGGTTCGATCTCAAGCGCGTGGTCAAGACCCCGGCCAAGTTCGATCGCGCCAAGCTCCTGAGCTTCAACTGCGACGCGATCACCGGCATGTCGCGCGAGGAATTCCTGCGCCGATCGCGCGCGCACGGACGGGAGTTCCACCCGCAGTTCATGTCACGGCTCACCGACGCACAGTTCGACATGCTGGCGGGCGCCAGCCACGAGCGCTCGAAGACCCTTGACGAATTGTTCCGCGTGAACCGGTTCCTGGTGACCGCCGACGACGCGCTCGCGTGGGAGCGGACCAAGAACGTCGACAAGGTGATGGGCGGCGCGGAGCCCAACGGCGTGACCCACCTGCGGGCACTGCTTCCGGTGCTCGACGGCGTGGCCCAATGGACACCCGCGGCGCTGGAGGCGGCGATCGGGGCCTATGCCGCCGGGGCCACCGAGGGCAACTTGGGCAAGGTCGCGCAGCCCCTGCGCGTCGCCGTGAGCGGCGGCACGGTGAGCCCGCCCATCTTCGACACGCTGGCGATCCTCGGGAAGGACAGCACGCTGACGCGGATGCGGCGGTGCCTGCAGGCGTTCGGCGGTTGACGGCACGCGGCCGTCAGGGCGAGGCGTCGGGATTGCTCCCGGGATTGCGCGGGCGGCGCATGTCGGTGGAAAGCCCCGGGGCCGCCACAACCCACTCGCTCCACACGCTCTCCTCGGTGGCGATCATCGCCTCGACGCGACCGGAGGACCACATTCGGTAGATGGCGGTTCCGTTTGGAATCGGGTTGGCGGCAATGCCCACGAGTTGCCCGGAGGCAGGCGGTACCGAGGACTGCTGGCGGGATGGTGCGCCCGGCCCGGTGCCCACCGCGCTCTGGGGTGCGATGGCCAGGGTGGCCGGTGCCCAGGAGGCAAGGGTGGGTTCCGGGGCAACCATTGACTCCCGCGCGGCGGGCTGGCGGACGATCAGGTTGACGGCCTCCACCACGGCAAGGGCCACCAGGCCGGCGCCCACAAGCGACAGCCCCGTGCCGGTGCTGAACGGGTCGAGTCGGGCCGGAGCGGGGTGGCGGGGGCGATCGGACATGATTCCGGTGCATCGGCCACTCCGCGCGGTGTTCTGCAGTGACCGCTCGGAACATGGGTGGCGGATCTGAGCCGGAAGCCGGGTTGCGGCGTGGTCGAAGATGGCTACACTTGTGCCGTCGGAGTAACGGACCGTTGGCGCAGTTGGCTAGCGCACCTCCATGACACGGAGGGGGTCACTGGTTCAAGTCCAGTACGGTCCACTGATTCTCGACGGACGCCTCCCGCGGTGGTGGGAGGCGTCTTCGCTTGTGGGGCACTCCAAGTGAGGGGGGTGGGGGAACTCCGCCGGGCCGGACCGGCGGGGGCCTCCGGGCAGACCGCCAGGGAACGGAGCGTCGCCGGACACGCCATGAGCGCAACCTGAACGCGGTCTTGGCAATCCGCTCACGCGGCGTTCCTAGCCTCCGTGCCTCGGCCGGGAGACCTGCTGCCCCTCGGGTTGGAGCCCGGGACAGGTCCCCGTTCCCCGCCGAGCGAAGGCCCCACCGATGCACCCGTTGCCATCCACCGCCGCGGCTCGCCGCAGCGGCCTCTGCCTCCTCCCCACGTTCCGGGCCGCGATGCCCATCGTCGCGGCACTTGGTGCGGCGCTTCGTCTGTCCGCGTCGCCGGCCCAAGCCCAGGCGACCGACGCGCCCGCCGGCAAGGCGCCCTCGCTCGAGGAAACACGGATCACCCTGGGCAAGTGGATCGAGACCCAGCAGATCATCTCGAAGGAGCGCAACGACTGGCAGCAGGCAAAGGAGATCCTCCGGGGCCGCATCGAGCTGGTCGGCAAGGAGGTCTCGGTGCTCCGGGACCGGATCGTGCAGTCGGAGATGGCGGTCAAGGAGTCCGACCAGAAGCGCGACGAGTTGAATGCCCAGAACGACCAGCTCAAGGCCGTGCAGGCCGAGCTGCTCGACGCGGTGTCCGGCATGGAGGGCGAGATCCGGAAGCTCGCCAAGATGATGCCCCAGCCCGTGTCGGAGCGGATCGAGCCGCTGCTGCAGCGCATGCCGACGGAGTCGAGCGCCTCGCGCGTGAGCATCGCCGAGCGGTTCCAGAACGTCCTCGGCATCCTGAACGAGCTCAACAAGGCCAACAGCGAGATCTCCGTCGCCTACGAGATTCGCACGCTCGGCGACGGATCCACCAGCGAGGTCCAGGTGATCTACGTCGGCCTGGCCCAGGCGTACTACATCAGCCCGCGCGGCGAGGTCGGCGTGGGCGAGCCCGGCGAGGACGGCTGGACGTGGCGCCCCGAACCCGGTGCGCGTCGCGCCATCATGCTTGCGCTCGAGGTGATCGAAGGCAAGCACGCCCCCACCTTCGTCAACGTTCCCCTGAGGATCCGATGAACCACGTCCTCACGCTTCTGGCCACCGTCGTTCTGTCACTGGCGGGCTCAGCCGCTGCCCAGCAGGCCAACCCCGAGGCCGGGCAGGCCATGGGCCGTGCCTCGGGCGCCGCCGAGCAGGAGCTCGCCAAGAGCATCGCCACCCTCAACGAGATCCGTGCCGAGGTGGCCGCCGAGAAGCTGCCGCTTGCGCAGGAGCTCACGACGCTCGAGGAGACCGTCATCCAGCTGCGCCGCGACGCGGACAAGGTGCAACGGCTGGTCGATGCAGGCGCCCTGGAGATCGCCACCATTCAGGCCGACATGCGCGCCCGGCAGGACGAGATCTCCTACATCGGCAACCTGCTCGACGAGTACGCGCGAACCTTCGAGACCAAGGTCGGCGTCGGCGAGATGCAGGTGTACGGACAGGCGGCCGAGGCCGCCAAGGAGGCGTTCACCAACAAGACGCTCTCGCCCACCGAGAAGTTCCGTGCCCAAGCCACGTTCACGGCCCTGACCATCAAGCGCATCTTCGACGTGCTGGGCGGCACGCGCTTCGCCGGCATCGGCGTGGACATGCTGGGAACGGTCATGCAGGGCCAGTACGCGCTGATCGGGCCGATCGCACTGTTCCGTTCCGATGGTGGCGAGGCCGGGGTCGCCGTCCCGCAGGCAGGCTCGCCGAACCCGCTCGTGCGGCCGCTGGATCCCGAGGCATCGATCGCGGTGGCCACCCTGATCGCCTCGGGCGAGGGGACCATGCCGCTCGACCCCTCGCGGGGAGGAGCGCTCAAGGCGCTCGTGGCCAAGGCCAACATCGTCGACATCTTCATCAAGGGCGGCCCCATCATGTGGCCCATGCTGCTCGTGTCGCTGATCGGCCTGGCCGTGGTGATCGAGCGCGTCATCTTCCTGCTCCTCGAGCAGCGCAAGCGCAGCCCAAAGACGCTGGACAAGTTCTTCGCGGCGGTCGCCAAGGGCGACCTCTCGGGGGCGATCGGCATCGCCAAGCAGAGCAAGGACGCCATCGTCGCCACCATGGGCTACGCCCTCGAGCGGCGCGACCAGTCGATCAGCCACGCGCTGGCCTACGCGGAGACCCGGACGCTGAAGCGGTATCGCCGCGGCATCTCGATCTTGGACACGGTGATCACCCTGGCGCCGCTCTTGGGCCTCCTGGGCACCGTCACCGGCATGATGGGATCGTTCGCCGTGATCGGCGGTGACCTGAGCTCGCCGGGCGCCATCACGGGCGGCATCGCCGAGGCACTCATCGCCACCGCGTTCGGCCTGCTGATCGCCATCGTGTGCCTGATCCCCTTCAACTACCTCAACACCCGCATCGAGGGCGTGGAGACCGAGCTCTTGGCTGCGGGCGAGCAGTTGAAGCTCCTGATGGAGGGACGCGGGCCATCGCACCATGGGCCGGAGCATGGTGGATCGGCGTCGGGCGGGACACGCCGTGACTCGGCGCCGGCCGATGAGGACGATGCGTTCGCCGGTCTGGAGCTGCCCGACTCCGAACTCGGTACGGCAGGGGGATCCTGACGTGGCGGGCGGCGGCGGTGGTCGCGGGAAGGGCAAGAAGAAGTCGGCGCGGATCGAGATCATCCCGCTGATCGACATCATCTTCTTCCTCCTGGCGACCTTCATCATGGTGTCGCTCAGCATGAGCAAGAACCAAGGCGTGCAGGTCTCGCTGCCCGGCGCATCGACCGCGCAATCGCTCGGCGAGCAGCAGGAGATGGAGAAGGCGGTCACGCTCAGCGTGAACGAGAAGGGGGAGATCTTCTTCAACAAGGACAAGATCCTCCCGTCGCAGCTGCCGCTGCGGCTGCAGACCTACAAGATCTCCACCAAGGATCCGCGGGTGATCATCAACAGCGACGGCGCCGCGGACTTCAAGTTCGTGGTGCAGGTGCTCGATGAAGTCCGCAAGATCGGGATCGCCAAGGTCGGCATCAGCACGGACAAGAAGTGATGGCCTGGCGCATCGCACTGGGCATCGTCGGCGCCATCCTCCTCCACGCGGGGATCCTGCTGTTCGGCCGACTGCTGCTTCCGCATACCGAGGTCGCGGGCGGGAGTCGGCGCGACGTGGAGATCGTGACCGAGGACGTCGGGGCGGATCGGCCCGATCAGGAGCAGGTGCCGGAAGACAAGCCCGAGCTCGAGGAGCAGGAGGAGCCGCCGCCGGACGCAGAGAGTTCCAGTGGACCGGCGGAGTCCCCGGTGGCGGGAGACGCCAACGACGGACCAGCGCTCGATGCGGCCAGCCTCAGCGCGCTGGAGGCCTCCCTGAGCGGCGCCGGAGGCGGCGGGGCCGACTTCGGCGTCGGCGGCACCCGGCTGGAGTCGGGCGGTCGCATCGGAGCTTCGGGGCGTGGCGGGGCGCTCGGCGGAGACGAGGGGTTCGGCGGCGCCTTCAGCATGTCCGAGATCGACCAACGCCCGCGCGCCATCTATCAGGTGGCGGGTGCCTATCCGCCGGAAATGCGCAAGACCGGCACCGAGGGCACGGTGACGCTGATCTTCATCGTCGACGAGACCGGCCGCGTGGCCAACCCCAAGGTCGAGCGCGCGTCGCACCCGGAATTCTCGAGCCCCGCGCTCGACGCCGTCAAGCAGTGGAAGTTCGAGCCCGCCATCAAGGCGGGCCAGCGCGTGAGCTGCCGCATGCGCGTGACCGTTCGATTCCAGCCGCCCAGGAACTCGTGAGCCACACC
>JBJOIF010000252.1:0-7231 GCA_046047335.1 Planctomycetota bacterium
GATCCGGCCCGCTTCGGCCAGCCTGGCCAGGCGGCGACCGCTCCGTTCAGTCAGGACGAGGAGAACTCGGGCGTCTATGACGCGTCGGAGTCGCTCGGCTGCGGCTGGTTCATCGGCAACATGCAGGCCCACTACTCTCTGGCGGCACCGCTCATCGAGGGCGGCCAGCTCTACGCGTTCTTCGCGCCCGAGGCCGTGGGTTCGTGCGTCGAGGACCTGTCCGACGAGTGCGACGGCACGGTCGACGGCCAGGACCTGGGCAAGCTCCTCGCGGAGTGGGGCGCCACCGGCGGTCGGGCCGACATCAACGGTGACGGCACCGTGGACGGCACCGATCTCGGAGCGCTCCTCGCCAAGTGGGGCAACTGCGGCCAGTAAACAGGTCCCTGACCTGCTGAACTGACCAATATCTCCGTACTTTGTGACCCGGCCCCCGGGCGTTCGTGCGACGCCCGGGGGCCGCGGCATCTGGCGCCACGCGTCAGACGGCAGCCCCTTCCGGACCGTCTTGGTTCCCGCTACACTTCGACGCTCGACTCACGGAGCCCACCATGCATTACCCGCACAAGATCAGCCGCATCAAGAAGGTTCGCAAGGTGGGGTTCCGCGCCCGCATGAAGACCCGCAAGGGCCGGGCCATCCTGAACCGCAAGCGCCGCGTCGGCCGCGCCATCCGGGTCCGCTGACGCCTTGAACGTCGCTCCACGGACGCCCGCCACGCTCCTCATCGGGCTGCGCGGCTCCGGAAAGACCACGCTCGGCCGGCTCCTCGCCGCCCGACGCCATGTTCCCTTTGTCGACCTGGATGAGCGCACCATCGAGCGCTCCGGCCATCCGTCGGTCAGCGCCATGTTCCGCGCCGTCGGTGAGGCGGCGTTCCGTGCCGCGGAAGTGGCCGCGCTGCAGGACGTGCTCGTGGCGTCGCCGGTTGCCGGTGCCGTGATCGCCCTCGGCGGCGGCACGCCGACGACGCTGGGCGCACGCGAACTCATCGAGGCTGCTCGGACCGCGGGCGCGGCCCGCGTCATCCTCCTGGAGGCCCCCGCTGCGGTGCTCGGGGCACGGCTCTCGGTGGCTCCCGGCGATCGACCGCTCCTCATGGGGGCGGACTTCACCGAGGAAGCGGAGCTCCTGGCCGCTCGCCGGATGCCCATCTACCGCGCGCTCGCCGACGCCGTCATCGCCACGTCCACCACCACCGCCGACGCGCTGGCCGCCCTCGACGCCGCCACGGCGTAACCCAGGATCATCGGCTCACGTGCCCGTGCCGGGCAGCGACCCCGGCGCCGGCCCCGGGCGCGCCACGGGCCACACGATCTGCACCTCGCCGTCGGCCGCCTCCACCGCGAGCCCAAGTTCCTTGAGCGCGCCAAGGGCGGCCAGCTGCTCGGCGCTCTTCTTGCTCGGCCCCCACGCCCCCGAGAATCGCCGCGCCTCGGCCTGCACGCAGACCTCGAAGCACTTGGCGTGGTCCGGGCCCTTCTCGTCGAGCACCACGTAGGCCGGGAGCCCCATCTCGAGCTGCGCCATGCATTGCTGGAGCACCTGCTTGAAGTTCTGCTGGTGCCCAAGCCGCAACGCCAGGTCGATGCGCGACTGCAGCATGGGAAGCACCCACGCGCGCACGCGATCGATGCCCGCATCCAGGTACAGCGCGCCGACCACGGCCTCGAACGCCCCCGCCATGATGCTCTCGGGCACGCCCTGCCGGCCGCGCACCCCCTTGTCCATCACCATGATCCGGTCGAGCCCGCACTGCAGCGCAAGCTCCGCGAGCACGCGACCGCTGACGATGTTGGACTTCACCTTGGTGAGCTCGCCTTCCGGAAGCTCGGGCCGTTCGGCGAAGAGATGCGTGCACACCGTGAACGCCAGCACCGAGTCCCCAAGGAACTCCAGCCGTTCGTTCGAATTGAGCCGGGCATCCGCGGCCGACGAATGTGTGAGCGCCCGCGCCAACAGGTCCAGGTCGGCGAAGCGGTGTCCGGTCAGCGCTTCCAGCGCATCCACGGCGGCGGGGTCGGGCGTCAGCGCCATGCCAGGTACACCTCAAGCGCCCGCAGCGTGGCCGCAAGCGCGAGCCCCCCGCCACCACCGACCGCAAACCATACGACCATCTCCAACCGCTCGCGACGGCGGCGCGCCGCAGGACGCGGTGCTGGGGCGCTCGCGGGATCCGCTGAGTGCGTGGCGTAGGCCTCGCGGGCCGCGTGGGCGCGAAGCCCAACGGCGATCGCGCCCAGGCGGTCGCCGACCCGGTCGCCCTGCGCCAATGCCCGTCGCCCGGCCACCGCGTGGTCCAGCGCCAGCGCCCAACAGGCCTCGTCGGGGTGCAGCCGGGCGCGACCCGCCACGGCCATCTCGGCCGCCACGGCGTTGCGCGCCGACAGCGCGGCCCCAAGGGCCGGATGCTGGAACGATCGCTCGGGCTCGTGCATCACCACGTGACCAAGAAGGTATCGGCCACCGGCAGCGAACGGTTGCAGGAAAGGCCCCGGGAATCACGGCGCTCACGCCCGCGAGCGGGTCAGCACGATCGAAGCATCATCACGCCGGCCAGCAGCACGTCCGGGCCTCGATCCGGTGCGCCAGCCGCTCGCGATCCCGGGGCGTGGCGAACGACGTGAACTGCACCGCCATGCGTCGCGGGCCCGGATCATCGTCGTGCGCGAAGACTCGAACCACGGTGCCGCGCATGACGATCGGGTCGGACTCGGCCGGCGGATGCACATGGACCGTCACCTCCGAGCCCACGGGCAGTTCCTCGTCGAGCTCGAACCGCATGCCCGACATCGAGATGTCGTATCCATGGCCCTCGAGGCCATGCTCCGGCGTGCCAACGTCGAGGTCGAACTCCGACCCGAGCTCCACGCCGTCCACCACGATGACGCTCCCGGTCGCACTTCCCGCCGGCCGCGTCGAAGGGATCACCACCACCCGGGTGTAGGCCGGGCTGAACCGGAAGCGATCTCCCGATCGCCGGTTCGGTGCTTCGACTGGGACCATGCCTTGCGCTCCTGTGACTGTGCAGCCACCGTGGCTGCCGACGGTGACTGGGGACTCGATCCGAGATGACGGGTAACGCATGGGTCGATGCCTCCGAACAATCCTTTATCGACCCGGCCCGTCGAACGGCTTGAAAGCCGCCCTCGACCGACCGAACCGACGCAGGCGGGACTCCGAACCGCTGGTGCCCGTCTCGAACCACCCCACCTGGATCCTGCCACGGCAACGCGCCGATGGAAGCGTTCAGGAGTGATTCATCCCCAGTCTGGGATTCCTGGAGGGCCTGGTCAGGCAATCTCGGACCTATTTCCGACCGATTTCGCGTAAAGTCCGCCGGAGCGGCGCCTCCCGCAGGACCGATAGCGATCATGGAACCGCACCAAGCCATTCCGCTGCAAGGAGTTACGGCGGACGCACTGCTTGGCCGGACGGTCGCCGTCCTGGGCTACGGAAATCAGGGGCGCGCGCACGCACTCAACCTTCGCGACTCGGGGGTGGCCGTGGTGGTCGGCGGTCGCGCCGGGTCCAATGCACGGGCCAGGGCCCGCGCCGATGGCCTGACCGAACTTGATCACGGGGCCGCGGTCCATGCGGCCGACCTGGTGATCCTGGCGCTCCCCGACGAAGTCCACGCGGAGGCATGGACGAACTGGATCGCGCCCGCCCTTCGCCCCGGGCACGTGGCGGGTTTTATCCATGGCTCCAGCGTGCACTTTGGGCTCGTGAAGGCGCCCGCCGGCGTGGGCGTGGTGATGGTCGCGCCGAAGGGCCCGGGCACCACGCTTCGCGAGCGCTTCACGCGCGGCCAGGGCATCCCCGCCCTCCTCGCCGTTCACCAGGAGCGCGCGTTCCCGGCCGATGAACCAAGCGCGCGCGACCTGGCCGTGGCGTGGGCCGCAGGCATCGGCGCCGGTCGAGCCGCCGTCATCGGCACCACGTTCGAGGCCGAAGCCGTCACCGACCTCTTCGGCGAGCAAGCCGTGCTGTGCGGCGGCATGATGGGCTTGGCGCAGGCGGCGTTCGAAATCCTGGTGGAGGCGGGCTACCCCGCGGACCTGGCGTACGTCGAAGCCGTCCACGAGATCAAGCAGGTGGCCGACCTCCTCTACCACCGCGGCCCCGCCGGCATGCGGGCAGCCATCAGCAACACCGCGGAGTTCGGCACGTACGAGGCGGCGCCCCGGATCGGCGACGAGCACGTGCGCGCCCGCATGCGCGCGATGCTCGCCGACGTGCGCTCCGGTGCGTTCACGCGCCGCATGCAGGCCGACCACGACGCCGGCGGCCCGTGGTTCGCGGCGCAGCGAGCCGCGGCGGCCGCACACCCCATGGAGCAGGCCAGTCGCACCGTACGCGATTGGATGCCCTGGCTTGACGCCCCCGACGCAAGGACGCCGACATGACCCCGCTCGACGCATGGATCCTGGGCATGGTGGAGGGAATCACCGAGTACCTGCCCGTCTCGAGCACCGGCCATTTGATCCTCACCTCGTGGCTCCTCGGGCTCGACCGCACGCCCGAGCAGGCCGAGGCCGTCAAGGACTTCGAGATCATCATTCAGGGCGGCGCCATCCTGGCGGTGCTCGGCATCTACCGAGCGCGCGTGCGGCAGATGGCGCTCGGCACCATCGCGCGCACGGGGCTCGTGCGGCTCGGCGACGAGGCCTCGATGAAGACGGGCTGGACCATCGCCCGAAACGTGATCATTGCGTTCCTGCCGGCGGTGGTGATCGGGCTGCTCGCGAAGGACTGGATCAAGGCCACGCTCTTCTCGCCAGCACCCGTGATTGGCGCGTTGGTCGTGGGCGGCCTGGTCATGCTGGCGATGTCGCCGTGGCAGGCGCGGCGACTCCGCGAGGAACGCGCCGCCATCGACGCCGCCTCCGCGCCGATGGTCGCCTCCGGGTGGCGCGACGTGACGGGCGCGGCGCTCGCCCGAATGACCGCGCGACAGGCGCTCCTGATCGGGCTGATGCAGTGCCTGGCGATGTGGCCGGGCACGAGCCGGTCGTTCGCCACCATCCTCGGAGGCTTGCTCGTGGGCCTCGGCGGCGTCGCGGCCGCGGAGTTCAGCTTTCTGCTTGGCCTGGTGACCCTGAGCGCAGCCAGTGCCTACAGCGCCCTCAAGATCGTCAAGGCCGGCGAAGGCGCGCAGTTCATCGCGCAGATCGGCGGTTGGCTGCCACTGGTCTGCGGCATCCTGGTGGCCTGGGCCAGCGCCGCGCTCGCCGTGGACTTCCTGGTGCGCTACCTCGGGCGGCACACGCTCGCCGTCTTCGGCTGGTGGCGCTTGGCGGTGGCGGCGGCCGCGCTGGTGGCCGCGTGGCGCTTCGGTCTTACAATCGCGCCGTGAACCAGTTCCTCCTTGCGCTTCGCAGTCTCGCCGTCGCCGTGGCGGTGTTCCTGGTCCTCGCGTTCCTCGCGGCCCGCATGTTCGGCGGCACGCTCTTCCCGCGTCCGCCGCGTGTCGACTTCCCGGCGGTCACCGTGGGCGGCCACTCGTATTTCCTGAGCGTGACGCGCGAACCCAGCAAGGCCCCGGCGTTCAGCTTGCGCCAGGTGGATCCGACCGACTCGGACGACAGCGTGCTGGTGGCGCCGCAGTCCGAACGCGAATCCGATGCTTGGGCGTGGGCCGAGGTGTTGCCAATGGCCGACGGCGTCCTCACGGTGCGATACACGCAGCGCGACGGCAAGATCGGCGAGCACTCCGTCCGGGCCAAGTGACGCCGGCGGCCGCCGGACGGTACCGCAAGGCGCGCCGCAACGGCGGCGTGACGCACGGTCAGCCGAGTTCGCTCACGAACCGCGCCTCGTCCCAGACCTCGATCCCCAATTCGCGCGCCTTCGCGAGCTTGCTGCCTGCCCCGGGGCCAGCGATCACCAGGTGCGTCTTGGCGCTGACGCTGCCCGAGACCTTGGCGCCCATCGCCTCCAGCCGCTCCGTGGCGGTGCGCCGATCCATCGACTCCAGCTCGCCGGTGAGCACCACGGTCTTGCCGGCCAGCGGCCGATCGCCCGGAGCGCCTGCAGCACCCATCGGCACGTGCTGCAGGCTCGTCATGTCGACCCCCGAGGCACGCAGGTCCGCGATCGCCTGCAGCATCGCGTGCGAGTGCAGGTCGGCATGGATACTCGGCGCGGTGACCTCGCCGATGTCGTGGATCGCCTGCAGGTCCTCGATGCTCGCCGCAAGCACGGCGTCGATGTCCGGGTACGCGCGGGCGATCGCCTTGGCGGTGGCCGCGCCCAGGTGCCGGACGCCGAGCGCCGCCAACGTGCGCGCCAGCCCACGGGTGCGCGCCGCGGCCGCGCCGGCGACGATCGAGGCGGCGGTCTTTGCCCCCACCTTGCGCTGCACCGACTTGCCGGCCTTGGTCACCGACTCCGAGGTGAGCTCCGCCAGCGCGTCCGCGTCCAGGCGGAACACGTCGGCGAACCCGCGCACCAGCCCGGCATCGACCAGGGCGTCCACGATCCGCTCGCCCAGCCCGTCCACGTCCATCTGGTCGCGGCCCACGAACCACTTGAGCCGCTCACGGAACTGGGCCGGGCACGCGCCGTTGGTGCAGAAGAGCTTGGGCCCCTCCTTGGTCACTGGTTCCCCGCAGCTTGGGCAGCACGCCGGAGGAACCACCGGGACGGCATCCGCGGGCCGGAGGGCGGGCACCGGTTCCACCACCTGGGGGATGATCTCGCCCGCCTTCTCGACCACCACCGTGTCACCGACGCGGATGTCCTTGCGGTGGATCTCGTCGATGTTGTGGAGCGACGCATGGCGCACGCGCGTGCCGGCAATCACCACCGGCGCCATGATGGCGCGCGGCGTGAGGGTGCCGCCCTTGCCCACTTCCCAGTCGATGCGCTCCAGCACGGTCGGCTTGCGCTCCGCGGGGTACTTGAACGCCACCGCCCAGCGCGGGCTCTTCGCCGTCACGCCGAGCTCTGCCTGGTCGGCGAACGAGTCCACCTTCACGACCATGCCATCGACCGCAAACGGCAGGTCGACGCGCTCCTCGGCGAACCGCTCGATCGCGCGCACGCATTCGTCGACGTCGGTGCAGCGCACCGATCGCGCCGAGACCGGAATGCCGAGCGCGCGGATCGACTCCAGGAACTGCCAGTACCCCGTGACCGGGCCGCCGTCCACCGCCGCGAGGCCGTCCACCTCGCCGGCGCCATGCGCCACGAAGCTCAGGCCGCGGGCGCGCACGACCTTCGGGTC
>JBJOIF010000253.1:0-3235 GCA_046047335.1 Planctomycetota bacterium
TGAACGGCTTGCCGTCCACGAAGCACACCTTGCTGGCGACGGTCTCGTTGCCGCCGAGGTGGGCGATGTCGATCGCTTCCATGCAGCGGATCGGCCGATCCATCCCGAGCGTGCGCTGCAGGCTGCGCGCCCCGACGGCCGGGTCGCCAGCGAACACCATGAGCTCGGGCTGCCAGTCGTACTCCTCGCCGCGGCGCGTCTCACGGTCGTCGAGCTTGGACAACGCGTGGATCTGGTCGCGGAGCACGGCCGCGTCCTCGAACCGGCGCTCCGCGGAGGCACGCTCCATCTCGCCCTGGAGTTCTCGCACGAGCACGCTGCGCCGGGATCCGAGGCAGCGCAGGAACCGGTCGACGTCGCGACGGTACCGCTCCGGATCCACGCGATTGGCGCACGGTGCGGTGCACTGGCCGATCGAGTGCAGGAGGCACGGACGGAAGCGGCGGTTCGCCGGATCGTCCGCGCGGATCGTGAGGTCGCAGGTGCGGAACTGGAACGCGCGCTGCATCACCGTCACGGCGCTGCGCAGCGCGTGCACGCTTGTGAAAGGGCCAAAGATGCGCGCCCCCGCAAACCGCTCGTCGGCGGGATTGCGGGTCACATAGACCCCCGGGAACTCCTCGCGCACGGTCACGGCCAGGTACGGGAAGGTCTTGTCGTCCTTGAGGAGCTCGTTGAACCGCGGCTTGAGGTCCTTGACGAGGCGCGACTCCAGAAGCAGCGCCTCCCACTCGGCCTCGCACTCCAGTACCTCCACCGCCGCCACCCAATCGAGCATCGGCTGCTTGCGCGGTCCGAGGTCGGCGCTCGGCACGAAGTAGCTCGACACCCGGTCGGGCAGGCACGCCGCCTTGCCCACGTACAGCACCCGGCCCTCGGCATCCTTCATCAGGTAGACCCCCGGAACCGCCGGGAGCTTTCGGGCCGTGGCGAGCAGCCCGGCGAGGCGGTCGGTCCGCGTGGTGGGCTCCGGGCCGCCGCCCCCCGTGTGGGGCTGCAGGGGCCGGTCCACGGGGTTGGGGGATGGGTTTTCGGTCGACACTGGCCCAATCCTATGGAGCCGAACCCGATTTGAGCCGTATACTCGTCTCGTCCAGCCCGAGGTGGGTCTGGAGGCAATTCACCAACGTCCCCTTCGGAGACTGACCCCATGAAGAAGTTCGGCATCCTGACCGCCGGCCTGTGCGCCACCCTGTTCTTCGCCGCCTGCGACTCCACCGAGAAGCAGAACACCTCGGCTGGCGCCATGGGCACCAAGTCGTCCTGCTGCAGCTCGGACAAGAAGTGCGACTCCAAGTGCTCGGGCGACGCCAAGACCTGCGCCAAGTCGGACTGCTGCAAGAAGGAAGCGGCCCCTGGTGCCGTGAGCGACAAGAAGGAAGGCTGCGCCAGCAGCTGCGGCAGCACCAAGACCTCGGCCAAGACCGACTGCTCCGCGAAGAGCGAGTGCTCGGCCACCAAGAGCGAGTGCTCCTCGGCCAAGACCGAGTGCACCGCCACCAAGAGCGAGTGCTCGGCCACCAAGTCCGAGTGCGGCGCGAAGGCTAAGACCTGCCCGGTCACCAACCAGGGCTGATGCCTCCCGGCCCCGCGGTCGGGCGACCCGTCCGATCGACGTGACTCCGCATTGTTCCGCACGCCCGTCCCCGTGACGGGCGTGCGTGCTTTTGCGCCACGGATGCCTCCTCGGCGGGGCAGGTACCCTCCCCGCCCATGTCCACCACCCTGCTCCGCGGGGGGCGCGTGATCTGCGCCGCCTCCGGCCTCGACGCCACCGCCGACGTGCTGATCACGGAGGATCGGATCGCCGCCGTGTCCACGTCGCCCGGGGCGCTGTCCGCCGACGGTGCCGAACTGGTCGACTGCACCGGGCTCATGGTGGTTCCCGGCCTCGTCGATCCCCACGTCCACCTGCGGGAGCCGGGCGGCGAGCATAAGGAGACCATTTCCACCGGGACAGCCGCCGCCGTCGCGGGTGGCTTCACCGCCGTCTGCTGCATGCCGAACACCGCCCCGTGCATCGACACCGCGCCGATGGTCGAGTTCGTGCGGCTGCGCGCCCGAGAGGCAAACCGCTGCCGCGTGTTCGTCGCGGGAGCCGCCACCGTCGGCCGAGCTGGCGAGCAGCTTGCGCCCATGGCCTCCATGGCGGCCGCCGGAGCGGTCGCGTTCACCGACGACGGCGACGGCATTGCGAGCGCCCAGATGATGATGCGCGTCCTGCAGATGGCCAAGGCCGTCGGCCGGCCGTTCATGCAGCACTGCCAGGACCCGTCGCTGACCCAGGGTGCAGCAATGAACTCGGGCGCCCTGCAGGCCCGGCTCGGCCACGGCGGATGGCCCGCCATCGCCGAGGAGCTGATGCTCGAGCGCGACTTCATGCTGAACCGGGCGGTCGGGGCGCGCTACCACGCCCAGCACCTGTCGACCGCCGGCAGCGCCGCCCTGCTCCGACGGGCACGCGACGCGGGACTCCCGGTCAGCGGCGAGGCCAGCCCGCATCACCTGCTCCTCACCGAAGACGCGTGCGACGGGGACCGGACCGACGCCAAGATGAACCCGCCCCTGCGCACCGCGCGCGACGTGCAGGCACTGCGCGAGGCGGTCGCCGACGGCACGATCGACGTGCTGGCCACGGATCACGCCCCACATTCCCCAGCCGAGAAGGCGCGCGACTTCGCGAGCGCTCCCTTCGGGATCATCGGGCTCGAGCACGCGCTGCCGCTCTACCGGGAGGCACTGATCGACAGCGGCGCCATCGGCTGGCCGCGACTGATCGAGCTGCTGACCCTCCAGCCCGCCCGACTCCTCGGGCTCGACGTGATCGGCATCGGCACGCTCCGCGTCGGCGCGCCGGCGGACGTCACGGTGATCGATCCCGACGCGTCGTGGACCGTGGACCCAGCGACACTGAGCTCCAAGAGCCGCAACACGCCGTTCACCGGGCGCGCCCTGCGCGGCCGAGCTGTCCGGGTGCTGGTGGCCGGGGCGCGACGCGCCTGACGGCCGACGCGCACGGGCGCCGGTTCAGGCGGCCACGTCCTTGGCAATGCCCAGCTGCACCAGCCGCTCGATCGGCCGGTGCGGCTTCTTCGATTCCTCGGCCAAGCGCTTCGCCGCGGCCGTGTTCGGGTAGAGCGGAGCCAGGATGGCCCGTACGTTCGCCCAGATGCCGGAGACCCCAGAGAAGGTGTAGTCCACCGCGCTCGGTTCGTATCCGCAGTGCACCATGCAA
>JBJOIF010000254.1:0-4829 GCA_046047335.1 Planctomycetota bacterium
GTCAACCGCGAGGACCGCCGCCGCATGCTCGACCTCCTCGGCCGCATCAACGAGGAGGAGTTTGAACGGAGCCTCGACCCCGAGACCCGCGCCCGAATCGCGCAGCACGAGATGGCCTACCGCATGCAGATGTCGGTGCCGGAGCTCACCGACTTCTCCGACGAGCGTGCGGAGACGCTCGAGATGTACGGCCCGGACGTGCATCGGCCCGGAAGCTTCGCGGCCAATTGCCTGCTGGCCCGGCGGCTCGCGGAACGCGACGTGCGGTTCGTGCAGATCTACATGCGCGGATGGGACCAGCACAACAATCTCCCCGGCGAGCTCCGCGCCCAGTGCAGGGCGGTTGACCAGGCGCAGGCGGCACTCGTGCGCGACCTTCGCCTGCGTGGGCTTCTGGACGACACGCTGGTGCTCTGGTCGGGTGAGTTCGGGCGCACCGTGTACAGCCAAGGGCAGCTGACGGCGAGCAACTACGGCCGCGACCACCATCCGCGCTGCTTCACGGCGTGGATGGCCGGCGGCGGCTGCAACGCCGGAACCTCGTACGGAAAGACCGACGACTTCTCGTACAACGTGGTGGAGGACCCGGTGGAGGTGCACGATCTGCACGCCACGCTGCTTCACCTGCTCGGATTCGACCACACGCGCCTGACCTACCGGTTCCAGGGCCGCGACTACCGCCTCACCGACGTGAAGGGGCAGGTGGTGCCGGGCCTCATGGCGTGACGGCGGCGGGGCGCTCAAACCACACCAGGTGCTGCCACGGGAGCTGCGGATCGGTCCCGATCCATCGGAAGCCCGCGGCCTCGAACTCGAGCCTGCACTGCGCCTCGGTCATCGTGTGCAGGCGCTTGATCGGGACGTCCGGATCCTCCGCGCGGAACTCGACGAGCGCCACGCGTCCGCCTGGCCGCAGCGCCCGGAGGATCGAGCGTGCCATCGCCCACGGCTCGTCGAATTCGTGATAGGCATCGACGAGGAGCACCAGGTCCACCTGGCCATCGGGCAGGTGGACGTCGTCGGTATCGCCCAGCACGCCCTTGAGGTTCGACAGGCCCTCTTTGCGGGCGCGGGCCTCCAGGAACGCGAGCATCTCGGGCTGGATGTCGTTGGCCCAGGCCACGCCGGGCGCGATCCGGCGCGCGATCGGGACCGTGAGGCGGCCGCTGCCGGCGCCGATGTCGGCGACGTTCATGCCCGGCTTCAGTCCGAGCGCGTCGAGCAAGGCGCTGGTGCGCTCCTCGGACTCGCGGGTGTCACGCTCGAGCCAGGGAATCGCCAGGTGGGTCATGAAGTGGGCGATCTCGCGCCCGAAGTAGGTGCGGCCGATGCCATCCGCCGAGGGCGCGCAGGTTCCATAGGCCCCGGCAGGTGGCGCGGCGTCTACGTCGGCGGCCGGACCGGTGACCGGGGTGCTGCCGATGGGCGCTGCGCCGCTGGTCCCGGCCGGTGCCGATCGACGCGACGGTTCGCCGCACCCGGTGAAGCATGCCGCGCCGAGCATGACGGCGATCGCGAGGCGAAGGGCGGTCGATGGCGCGTGGTTTGCTCGCATGGCGCAAGGGTAGGATCCGCGGTCCACTCGCGCATGGAGCCATCGGTCGACGAATTCCTCAGCCTCGACGACTTCGAGCGCTACGCCCTCGACGTGCTGCCCGCCACGGCGCGCGACTACTACCGCAGCGGGGCATGGGCCGAGACCACGCTTCGCGAGAACCGCGCCGCATGGGATCGCCTCCGGATCTGGTACCGGGTGATGCGCGACGTCAGCGCGCGATCGACGCGGTCCACGGTGCTCGGCGCGCCCTCGTCGATGCCCGTGTGCGTGGCCCCGACCGCCCTCCACGGGATGGCCCATGCGGACGGCGAGTTGGCCACGGCCCGCGCCGCCGCCGCGGCGGACGTGCCGATGATCCTCTCGAGCCTCTCCACCTGCACGGTGGAGGACGTGCGCCGCGCCGCCTGCGCGGTGCGATCCGCCGCGCGGACGTGGATGCAGGTCTACGTCGGCCGCGACCGCGGAGTGGTGCAGGACCTCGCGGCGCGCGCCCACGCTGCGGGGTGCGAGGCGCTGGTACTGACCGTCGACACCCCGGTGTGGGGGATCCGCGAGCGCGACATCCGCAACCACTTTCGCGTGCCGGACGGGATGCGCATCGTGCACTTGGAGCGCGCGGGCGGCCCGACGGGGCACGCGGGCCGTGGCATCCACGAAGCCCTGGCCTGGACGATCGACGACCGACTGACGTGGGCGGACTTCGAGTGGCTGCGCGATCGATCGCCGCTGCCGGTGATCCTCAAGGGCATCTGCCGGCCGGACGACGCGGCGATGGGCGTGCGCTTGGGCGCCGCGGGCATCCTGGTGTCAAACCACGGCGGTCGGCAACTCGACGGCGCGCCCGCCACCGTGGAGGCGCTGCCGGGATGCGTGGAGGCAGTGGCCGGGCGCGTGCCGGTGCTTGTCGACGGTGGCGTTCGCCGGGGTGTGGACGTGGTGCGCGCGCTGGCGCTCGGGGCCGAGGCGGTGTGCATCGGCCGCCCGGTGCTCTGGGGGCTGGCCACGGCTGGCGAGGCAGGGGTGGCACGGGTGCTCTCGATTCTCTGCCACGAACTGGACGTGGCGCTGGCGCTCTGCGGCGCCGGAACGCCCGCGGCAGTCGATCGTGGGCTTCTTGATCCGACGCGTGGCGCGACCTGATCGCGATGGACGCCGGCCGTGCCGCGTCCGGCGCCGGCCGACCCGGCGTTCAGCGTCGTCCGCCGCCGCGCATGCCTCCGCCGAACCGCGCGCCGCCCCAACCGCTGAGCGTGCCCATGCCGCGGTAGCCGTTGGACCACCCGGTGTAGCCGTAGCCGTAGGGATTGACCGGCCGGGAGACGGTGCGGTCGTACCAACCGGTGTCCTGGTTGAAGCCGGGCAAGCCGCGGTCGTAGTCGCCGCCCCAGCGCTGCGCGTAGGTGCCGTACTGGTCCGTCACGCCCCATCCCCCTCGCTCGTAGCCGCCGCCGTTCCACGCGCCGGTGCGCATGCCGGGATTGGTGGGGGCACCCATGCCCGGGGCGCCGCCCCAGCCGCCGGCACCCATGGCCCCGGAGCGGTCGGCGTAGTTGACGTCGCCGCGGGCGAAGGCGCCGCGAGGGCTGCCGTCGAAGTTGTGGTTGGGATCGGGGCGGAACGGCATGTCCGCATTGCCGTCGCGGGCGCGCGCGTGCGCCCACGTGCTGGCGTCGGCCTCGGTGAACCGTGAGCCGTCGGCGGGCACGGCATCGCGCCACGAACCATCGGCGCGGCGCGCCGGTGGCATCGCCTCGTCGCGGCCGTCGCCTGCCGCGCGACCGGCATCCGGCGCGGCGCGTTGCCACCCGGCGTCCGTGCGCTGCATCAGTCCGGTGCCACGCCGCTGCATCACCTGGCCGTCGCGGTTGGCGAAGACGTCGTTGGCACGGCCGGCCGCATGCGACCACGCGGCACCGGCCTCGCGAGCGCCGTCCCGCATGGCGGGGTCGCGGCGCGCGCCGTCGACTCCGGCGGCGGCGCGGTTGGCGTCGCGCATGGCGTTGTCCCATCCACGTCGATAGGCGGCTCCCCAGTGGCGCGTCCACCACCCCTCGGCATCGCGCCATCCCCAGGGGTGGTAGCCCCAGTCCCAGGCGTTGCCGAACCCGTAGCCGAGCGCGAACCCCGTGCCGAAGCCCCAGCCGGGCCCCCACCAGCCGGCGCCGGCCCACGACGGTCCGCCCCAAAGCCCCCAGTCGGACCACTCGGGCGCCCATCCGAAGTTCCAGCCGCCCCATGCCGTGCCGTAGCTCGGCCAGTAGCCGTAGGTCGATGGCCACCCGGCGTACGGGCCCCAGTTGTCGTCGGCCGCGGGGTCGTAGGGTGCATCCGACGCATCGGAGGCGACGCTGCCCTGGCCGACCGTGCCCGGGTGGGACCAACCGGTGCCCCAGACCACGGTGCCGTCGTCGACGAAGCTGTTCATGTACCCGGCCGTGTAGCCGAAGGTCACGGTCTCGGGCGTCGATCCATACACCTCGACGAAGGTCGCGTTGTAGACGGGGCAACTCGGCGGAATGGAGTCGATCTCTTCGGGGAGAGCGTCGCAGAGCGCCCACGGACCGGACGCGGCATCCGAGACGAACCACGCCGCATCCTGGCAGAGGTAGTACTTGCCGGCGCAGGCGATCAGCGGAGCACTCGCGTTGACCGCGTAGCGCATCGATGTGCCGGCGATGGGCGCCATGCGCACCGGGCCGCCGATCGTCGAGACGCGCGCGTGTGCGCGAGCGCGCTCAAGCGTGGCGATATGGGGGATGTCGTGCTGCAGCAGGGCAGTGGCGTGCTCGGTGGTGCCGGGCACGCTGGCCAGGACGCCGCCCCACGGGCCGTGCGGGTCGATCGCGGCGAACGACGGCGGCAGCGTGCTGGGGCTGGCGTACGTCCACGGGCCGGCGGTCAGGTCGGTGGCGGTGAACCAGCGGCCCGAGGCAAGCAGCCACCATCGGTCCTGGGCCGCGGAAGTGAAGAGGGAGCAGTTGGCGTTGGCCACCGCGTAGAGGCCATCGGCGACGGCGGTGAGCTGCGGTGCGTTGCCGATGCTCACGAGCGCCATCGGCACGGTGCTGACGACGACGTCCGGCACGGCGGCGGTGGTGGCGGCGCCTCCGGTCCCGGCAGTCGCGGTCATGGGGTCGGGACGGCGCTTCGGCAGGGCGGACTCGATCGCCTGGCGCTGGGCATCGGTGGGAGCCATGCCGGCCACCCACGGCCCTCGGTAGTCCGAGGCGTGCAGCCAGGTGCCGTTGCCGATGCGGGTGAACCATGTGGC
>JBJOIF010000255.1:0-4578 GCA_046047335.1 Planctomycetota bacterium
ATCCGCGGGGTGTCGGTCATGCGTCCAATTGTAACCTTTGAAAGCGTCCAATTGCAACCATGTTGTTCGGCTATCTGCAACCCAACTGCGCGGATGACCGAAACCCAGCGCCACAACCCGCTCGCTCAGCCCGCCGTACACGCCGGCCTGCGCGATCCAGATGAGGCGCCGAATCAGGTACTGACGGTTGCGGCTGCGCGCCTCGTCGCCGCCGATCTCCTGGTAGGGCTGCCGCAGTTCGCCTGCGGTTGACAGGGGTACGCTGAACAGGTCTACCCGCCATGAGAGACTGCTTCGCTCGAAATCCCTTGTCGAAATCGCCGTACGCACGCCGCAAAACGCAAACGCGTGACTTCAGTTGGCGCCGCGAGGCCAGGGCGTTCACTCTTTACCTGTTGGCGCGCCAGTTTCGCGCGCGCTCGTGAGGTTCACGCGGCCCTTTCACGCGAGCTTCGGCGGCTGATGGAAGTAGACCGAGCGGAACAGACTTCGAACAGCCGAGTCTTTATGTTTCGGCCTGCGAAGCGGTCTGGGTGGCTCCTCGTGGCGTGTCGGAATCGGGGTTCCGGCTCTTTCGGGAGGGCCGGACGCTGGCTCCTTCGACACCACACTCATCGCTGGCCTTCAGAGCGCATGGCGCTTGAAGTATTCACGCTGTGCGTTATTATTCTCTGGCGTGATTACGAGCTTCGCCGACCACCGCACCAAGGAACTCTTCGACCGAAAGCGCGTCAAAGGCCTCTCCGAAGAGATACAGCGCGCGGCGCTCCGAAAACTCCTCATCCTCGATGCAGCGTCTCGTATCGAGGATCTTCGTGTCCCGCCGGGAAATCGGCTGGAGGCCTTGCGGGGTGATCTGCGGGGATTCCATTCGATTCGCGTGAATGACCAGTGGCGCATCGTGTTTCGCTGGTCCGATGGAAACGCGTCCGAAGTCCGTATCGTCGACTACCACTGAGCGAGAATCGCAATGCCCCGCACCCATCCCACGCGCCACAGCCCCGTTCACCCAGGCGAGATCCTCCACGAGGAGTTTTTGGTTCCGCTCGGGATCTCGATGTACCGCCTCGCAAAGGACACGGGCATGCCTGCGGACCGGGTCGGTCGGCTCGTGCGCGGCACGCGTGCGTTCAGCGCGGACACCGCGCTGCGCCTTGCGGCCTACTTCGGTACGACGGCTGAGTTCTGGATGAACCTTCAGGCCCGCTATGACCTTGAGATAGCCCGCGATTCCCGCGGTACCAAGACGATCGCGAAGATCAGGCCCTACAAGGCGGCGTGATGGTCTGCGTCGAATCGATCCAGGGACACCCCGCCGCGAGGCCAAGGCGTTCACTCTTCACCTGTTGGCGCGCCAGTTTCGCGCGCGCTCATGAGGTTCACGCGGCCCTTTCACGCGAGCTTCGGCCGCTGATGGGAAATAGGGCGGGCACAATAGGTTTCAAACAGCGGCTTGGGCTTCGGCTTTCTGAGAGAGCGAGACGCCCCTCAGGTGCGCTCGGAACGGGGTCCGGCCCGCTTGGAGGAAGCAGACTGCATGTCGCATCCGTGGTGGTCATGTCCACCAGTCGATGGCGAGACCGGATGTCATGCAGGCTTGCGTACGCTCTACATATCCCAGAGCCGGGCCAGCGGCACGGCGAGATCGCGGGCATTGCCGAGCCCAAACGTGCTGGACCCGGCGTACAGCACCACGCCACCCCGGTAATCCGAGCCGCACTGCTCGGCCAGGCGCCGAAGGCCGTGTCCATCGGCAGGCGTCGCAGTGAGCGCGGACTTCACCTCCACACCCCACGTTTCGTTCCCTCGCGTGATGACCAGATCCACTTCCACGAGGTCCTTGTCGCGGTAGTGCCAGAACCGCAGGTCCGGATCGGTCCAGCCGGCCTGAGCGATGAGCTGCTGCACCACGAACGACTCGAGCAGGTGGCCGAATCTGGTGCGCTGTGCGGCGTGATCGGAAGTCGTCAGGGCGGACAGCGTGGCGGCAAGGCCGCTGTCGACCACATGAACCTTGGGCGACTTGGTCAGGCGCTTGGCGTGGTTCCGATGCCATGGCTGCAGGCGGCGGACGAGGTACAGGCGCTCGCAGACCTCGAGATGATGCTCGACCGTCTCGCGGCGGATGCCGAGATCCTGCCCGAGACTTGAGACGTTCAGCAGTTCGCCCGTCCGGAGGACCAGCATTTCGAAGAGCCGGCCGACGGATGAGGCATCGCGGACGCGCGCAACGTCCTTGACGTCACGCTCAAGCAGCGTGCGCAGGTACTCGCGATGCCAAGTTCGGGCGCGGGCGGGCGACCGGCGCACGGCCTCGGGGAATCCCCCGGCCACGACATGCTCCGCGAGTGCCATGGGCTTGGTGGGCGGGGTGGCCACGATAGCGGGCTTCAGCCGCCCATCGAGGAGCAGGGACAAGAAGCGCCCTAGCTGACGCATCCGTTCCGCCGCGGTCAGTGGCTGGAGGTGGATGATCTCCATCCGGCCTGCGAGCGAGTCACCGAGCCCCGGCAACAGCAGCAGGTTCGCCGAACCCGTGAGCACGAAGCGGCCAGGTCGACGATCGCGGTCCACGGCAGCCTTGATGGTGCGAAGGAGCTCAGGCACGCGCTGGATCTCGTCCAGGATCACGCGCTTTGGAAGCGCCGCCACGAATCCCATTGGGTCGCTGCGGGCGAACGAGAGCGCAGCCTCGTCGTCGAAGGTCACGTAGGCGTGGCCTGGCTCAAGGGTGCGCGCCAGCGTCGTCTTACCCGACTGCCGCGGACCGAGCAGGCATGCCACCGGCGTGTCGCGCAGCGCCGCCTTCAGGCTCGCAAGCACGGGTCTCGCCAGGATCGTCGTCATGGGGTTGCGTCCATCTGCCTAGTACCATAGCGGCTATTTGCCTATTGGCAAATCGGCCATTTGCCGAGAGCCTCGGGCGCACAGGCGCCGGGGGTCGGTGTCGGATTCGTGGTGGTACGTCTTGGCGGGCGGAGGGCGCGGTGCCGCTACCCTTGTTCTTTCGCCATGGAAATGCGGGTCTTCCGAATCGGGGGAGAGTGTTCGGAGATGGCGGGCGGGACAGTCGTCTCTTGGGTGGACCCGCTCAGCGCACCCCTGTCACGATTCGGGGGTTGAACGTGTTCGGACCGTACGTGACGGTTTGGTGGCGCCGAGCCGGACGTGTCCTTCAGGATCTTTCGGCGAGGGGCGCCTTGGCTCGTCACGGCGTGGCGGATCGTTCGGCCCGAGCGGGCCTGCACACGACCCAGAAGCCGATGGCGGCCACCGAGAGCACCGCGCCACTCACGACACCGTGGATGCGAACCCCGTCGATGATCACCCCGCGCCGGACCTCGCGAAGTTGGTCAAGACGGTCCGGACCCAAACCGAGCTCACGAACGATCGTCGCAGTCGGCGTGTTGTCCTCCACCCCATCGACAAGCGCCTCGACCTGTTCGGGCGTGATGTCGCGGGAATCCTCCACATGGCGCCGCATCGATGCACCCATGGAGTAACTCACCGTTGACGTCACAAGCAGTAGCGTGAGCGCGTTGCCCACGCCCATCGCCGCACGCTGATAGGAGGAGACCTGGCGTTCAAGTCCTCCCGGGGCCTTGGACATGATGGCCTCGATGAGACAGACGCCGGAGCCGACCTCGGCGACGGCGGACACCGCGAACACCCCCACCGTGACCCAGAGCGGCGAGGTCGTGGACTGCGCGCAGGAGAGCCACATCGAGGCAGCGAACCATCCGATCAGGATGACTCCGGCCTGACGGATGCCGATGCGACGGATGAGCCACCCCGCGACGCCGGCTCCGGCCAGCGCGGCGAACTGCCCAGCCAGCAGCGCAAGCGAGACCTCCAGCGGGGTGAGACGATGCACGAAACGCGCGACCGCGTCGACGTAGAACCGGAGATCACCGCACTGGGCCACCATGGCGACAACGAGCATCGGCAACAGTCCCGGAGTCCGAAGCGTGGCGCCACCCATGCTGGGATCCGGCAACACGCGGACAAGTCCGAACCACGCGCCCGCGGCGGCCACGGTGCCCGCGATCCAGCCCAGCGCAGAGACCGAGAGCACGCCGTGCAGCGAGACGGCACCGAAGGCCTGCACGATGCACACCAGGGTGACGCCCGCGAGGATCGGCGTCCATGGTTCCTTTCGGGTCGCAGGAACTGGCCCCCGAGGTTCATCGCGAAACCAGCGCGTCGATGCCAGGAGAATGAGGGCGCCGGCGATCCAGACGCATCCAACCCACCGCCAGCCGCCTAGGCCGAGCAGCCAACCCGCCAGCACTGGCGCGATGATGTACGCAGTCGGGATCGCGGCACCCAGCGTGGCGAAGGCCGAGGTGCGACGGCCAGCATCCTTGATGGACGACGCCACCACCGAGAGCGCAAGCACGCTGACCACGCTGCGACCGACGCTCACCATGCACATGCCGACCACCAGCCATCCAATGGCCGGTGCGAACGTCATCAGCAGCGCGCCGCTCAGCGCGCATGCCGCCGAAATCGCCGCGAGCCGGACCGTGCTCACGCCAGTACCCAGCGCTCCCACCAGCGGCACGGCAATTAGACCGG